>JBBRFX010000085.1:0-16102 GCA_038241275.1 Chitinophagales bacterium | reverse complement strand
TAGTAGTTTTACCAGTAAACTGCTGCGGGGTTTACCTATGGCTATTATGTTTGGCTTACCTATTCTTTTATTTATACTGGCCGTATATCTTTATTTTCCTGAATGGTATTATAAAATTTCCAATACCACTTCCGGTTCATTCGTTGCCATAATAATAGCAGTGTTGATTGGTATTATTTTTTTCTCTTATTTTCGCATGCATTTTAAATGGGAAATGAATGAACAGTTGTATAAAGAATTATTGTATAAAAAAAAATCGCAGGCAGCGAAACCTTAAATTTTTATCTCTTAAAACAAACATGTTGACTATGAAAAAAATGCTGACTCTATTGGTAGCTATACCTTTATTATTTATTTCCTGTAAAAAAGAAGACCGTTGCCCATATTCTGAATCCGGCGCATCTGCCAGCACAGCAGAACGAACTTACCTGGCCAATTATTTAGCAGCTAATAGTTTAGTTGCAGTAGAACATACCAGTGGTGTGTATTATAATATTTCTGAACCGGGAACCGGAAACAGTCCTTCTATCTGTTCTAATATTACTGCAAAATATACAGGAAGTCTGATACCCGGCGGAAATATTTTTGATAGTACACCTGCAGGTTCTGCCGGAGCTAATTTTACACTCGGTGAGGTTATTGTTGGTTGGCAAAAAATGTTACCACTTTTAAAAAGGGGAGGAAAAATTACGCTTTATATACCACCCTCACTGGCTTACGGCAACCGTGATGTTACAGACCGGCAACAACCGCCAAATGTAATTATCCCTGCAAACTCTTATTTGAAATTTGAAATTGAACTGGTGAATGTTCAATAAATCTGTTACTAAACAATTCGTTTAGAATTGTCCTGATATATTTGTTTTAATATCTATTATTTTATTCTGTTTAATTAAATTTAATTTTGGGCTTTGAATTTTTCAAAGCCTTCTTTTATTTAAAATATTTGATAGTGAGCCACGAAGCCATTTCCGTTTTTGATATGTTTAAGATTGGGGTTGGCCCCAGCAGCAGCCATACGCTTGGGCCATGGCGTGCCGCTCAGTATTTTACACAATCACTTGATAAAAAAAATATCCTCGACCAGGTAACCATGATCGAAGTGTTACTCTATGGCTCTCTTGCCAAAACTGGCGTGGGGCATGGCACTGATATAGCTGTACAATTGGGGCTTTGTGGCGATGATCCCGTAACGTTTGATGTGAACAATATCACTTCAAAAATCAATGATATAAGGGCCATGAAAAAATTACTGCTCGGTGGCAGGCATGAAATAGATTTTAATGCCACAGAGGATATCGAATTTTTATACAGTGAGTCATTGCCGTTTCATCCAAACGCCTTAACCTTTTTGGTAGAATTGAAAAATGGTGAAACCATTGCAGCAACTTATTATTCTATAGGTGGTGGTTTTGTGCAGCAGGAAGGAGAAACCAATGCAGAATCGGCCAATGTAGTGCTGCCTTTTCCTGTAAATACTTCGGATGAACTGCTGCATTGGTGCCGAAAAACGGGTATGTCTATTCATGAAGTTGTGATGGAAAATGAAGGGGCCTGGCGCAAGGATGAAGAGACCAAAGCAGGGTTGCTCAATATTTGGCGGGTAATGAAAGAATGTATGTACCGGGGATGCCATGCCGAAGGAATTTTACCCGGGGGCCTGCAGGTGAAAAGAAGGGCTGCGGCTTTAAACAAAAAATTATTAAAAGATAAAAATTACAGCGACTATCAAAGTTGGGCACAGGCAATAAAAGAAGGAGGCCAGCAATTTAATTATATCCTTGATTGGGTTAGTTGTTTTGCCCTTGCGGTAAATGAAGAGAACGCATCTTTTGGAAGAGTAGTTACTGCGCCTACCAATGGAGCAGCCGGTGTAATTCCTGCAGTATTGCAATATTATATTATTTTTTGTGATGGAGATCACGAAGAAAAGATTACCCAGTTTTTATTAACGGCATCAGAAGTAGGAAGTATATTTAAAAAGGGTGCTACTATTTCTGCTGCTATGGGTGGGTGCCAGGCAGAGATAGGAGTGAGCAGTGCCATGGCTGCGGCTGCATTAACAGAATGTATGGGTGGCACACAAAGACAGGCTTTAATGGCTGCAGAAATTGCTATGGAACATCACCTCGGCCTTACCTGCGACCCCATAAAAGGGCTGGTGCAAATACCATGTATAGAACGAAATACCATGGGTGCTATCAAAGCAATTACAGCCAGCCAACTGGCATTGCAAAGCAGCCCCGATTTTGCCAAAGTAAGTTTGGATGGCGTTATTAAAACAATGTGGGATACTGCACTGGATATGAACAGCAAGTATAAAGAAACTTCCGATGGGGGGTTGGCAGTAAATGTGCCGATAAGTTTGAGTGAATGTTAAAGAAGTTGTTCATAGTTCATGATTAATAGTTCTTAGGAAGCGAAATCGGCCATAAGCTTTGAACGATGATCCATTAACTAAATCCCATACTGCCTCTTTATATCACGATCGTTTTCTCTTTGTTTAATCGTTTCTCTTTTATCGTAATTTTTTTTGCCCTTGCCCAGGCCTATTTCCATTTTGGCAAGGCCCTTTTCGTTGATGAAAATTTTGAGGGGAATGATACTATATCCTTTTTCCTTGCTTTTAGTTTCCAGCTTTTTTAATTCCTTTTTATTAAGCAAAAGTTTTCTTTCCTGTAGTGGTTCATGATTGGTGTAAGTGCCAAATGCGTATTCTGAAATATGAAGGCTTTTTACATAGAGCTCACCTTTGTCGAAAAGACAATAACTATCATTGAAACTTGCTTTGCCCTTGCGTAAAGATTTTATTTCTGTACCCTGCAAAACCATTCCTGCCGTATAAGTAGCTTCAAAAAAATATTCATGATATGCCTTTCGGTTGTTCAACTCCATGCGGCAAAGATAATTGAAGTTAAGTAGTTGAATATATTGGCCTGCAAATTCTAAAATATTATTTATCTGAATGCATCCATATAAATGGAAATACCGGTATATTTCTGAGCAGCCAGAATAGAAGTATGAGCCATAATACGATCATTGGTTTATTTAAATGTTGCCAGGCTACCTGCATCCTTGCGGTAAAAACATTTACAATACCAATAACTATTACAGGAATAAAAAGCAACAACATAATATTATGATCTGCAGCCTGCGCAATATTACCATGCATTAATTGATAACAGGCCCTTGTACTGCCACATCCGGCACAATCAAAACCTGTCCATTTCTTAAAAAAACAGGGTGGATAAAAGGGATTGTTTCCGGGAGGATGATGATATATAACAACAGCAGCCACAAGGGCTGCTGTAAAAAAAAGTATAGCAGTTGTTTTTTTTAGCATTATGAGAAATTAATACACAAACTCGCCGGAACCTGCAATTACCATCAGGTAAATTACCCAAAATACCACAGAGCCAATGGCTGAATATATGGCCCAGTCCTTTGCCTTTTTAGCTTCTTTAACCGCTTCATTGTGCTGTCCGCTGCTCCATAAATTATCTACTTTGGTAGCAGATATGATAGAAACAATACCAAGCGGAAGGCAACATAAAAGCGTACTGAGGATTGCCCATACCAAATTGTTATCCGGCTTTGCCATTGGAGGAGGTATACTGCTGCTGCCACTTTTTTGATGTGTGGATGTTTGTGAATAGTTGCTGCTGTGACTTTGTTCGGGGGGAATCCTGATCGTTCCATCAGGCAACACTTTTTTTATGGCTTCTGCCAAATTGCGCACATCATCATCAAAACGCTTGCTGTCTATTTCTACAAACTGCCGCCTGTACAAGGTTCTCATATTATCTGGCAATTCCTCGGGCCTGGGCATAGGTACATCATCAAATAAAACAGGTATTACCTGTATGTTTCGTGCCAGGGCAGTAGATATTTCCAGCCGCACAAAATCATCCGGATCATCCAGCCTGCGCTTGCCGGTTACATCTTTCATTTCCAACCAGCTTTTGCCAATTACAACGATCAATACGTCGCATTTTCGTAAAGCATTATCTATGCTTACCACAAAATCATCTCCGGGCAAAATGGTATTAAAATCCTTAAAGATTTGTTCCTTTGAAAAATATTTTTGCAGCTCATTGTACAATGCCAAAGCATTCCAACTGCTGTCGTCTTTTCGGTAGTTGATAAAAATTGTTCCAGGGAGACTAGCCATAAAAAAAAGTTTGGTTTGGATTAGTGAAAAAATGATTTACCAAAATATACATATTGTTTTACATATGCAAGTGATATTCAGCAAGTAATTAATATTATTAAACATCATTCATATCAATAATGATGGTTTTGGCCCCTTTTAATATTGCCTCATTTACCATATGCTCCGTTCCGCCCATATCATCTCCGCCTTTTCCATCCCATAATGCTAACAGTGTCATATGAAGTCCGCCATTGCTTAATGCAGCATGTAGTTCCCATAAATTATTACGTTTCCAGATATCATATTCTGGTTTTTTACTTAACCAGCCGGGCAATAGCTTTGAATTGGCCAGGATAAAAACGGGCAGTTTTTGGTAGAGTTTGTCAAAACGTTCTATCCAGGAAGTGCCGGCAAAAGCGATGGAGCTATTGATAAACTGTTCTCTTGGTATTGCGAGAAATAATTTGCTTTGTATGCCTAACTCTTCGCATACTTCATGAAAAATAATATCGGCTCCACAGGCACCTCCGGATATTCCGGTTACATTGTTGCCGGCTATTTTTAGTTCCTTTTCCACTGCCTCTTTTATTTTTAGCCTTGCGGCTGTTTCTTTTTCCGTAGGGAATCGGGATACCGATCTTCCCGGCTTATCTATCATATGTCCGGTAAACAAAAGGTAGTGTTTTTTTTCCGGTGGCGATATTTCTACCGGCGGAAATGCATTTAAAGCTGCGTTTACATTTTGGGGCAATACCTGCAACATCTCAAACATCTTCACTTGCCGCAAAGCTGTTTCTCTTTGCAATTGATTGGCACTTTGCAATGCTTTTTTATAAAGCAAACTCACCCTTGCAGGTTGATTGCCTGTAATGCAAACAAAGTCTGCCTCGGTAATATTTAACCAGCTTTCGGCCTGTTCTTCCACGGTCATTTTTTCTTTGGCAATATTTATTGCCAGCCGGATACATACTTCCAACTGTTGATGTTTATTTTTATATGCTTCTATTTTTTCTAAGGCTTCTTTATCGGTTTCAAAAGCCTGTGCCCAAATATCGGGAAGTCTTTCTGCCAATGCAACCAGTATGGTTAAGCATCCCAATGCATTAATACCGCAATGAAAATGATTGAGGTTTTCATAATAACCTTTTTCGTACTCGGTATACGCTGCTTCCAGGTAAACAGATTGCAGTGCCATTTCAGATTTTTTTTCGGGCAAGGCAGTTTTTAATTCATTTACCCACCTGCTTTTGAGGTTCCTGCCTTTTAGGGCATAAAAAGCAGACAGGTCTTTACCCGTTATAGCAAAGCAATCAAAAAGGGTTTCGATACAAATATCTGACTTGGCTAAAAGCATTTGAGAGGCCACAGGGTTGGCAGTTAATTCTTGCTCGGATAAACGTTGATAGATAGTGGCAAGGTTGATATTGGCTTGTTTATCCTGTGGATATTTATCTTTTATTTTTTCCCAAACATGGCGTGCATAATCATAGGCTTCCATATTTACCAGGGCTTCACCAATTTCACGATGGGCAGGAATCTTCCATGAAAATGAGTCTGCCTCCGATGCCAGTAAAGCCAGTTTGCCCGGTTCCTTCGCCCTGATTGCTAAAGCCGTTTCTTCCAAAAAGCCTGCAGGCACAATAAAGAATTTTTCTGTGTCCTGCACGCCCAAATGAGGCATTGCAAAAAATACCGGGCTATCGTTTCTGTCGCTTAGCATACTGTCCTGTATGGTTTTGATAAGCAATGGGATGGCTGCTGAAGGATCATCCTTATCGTAAGTAACATACCTAAAGCCAAGTATGTCAAAAGGCGTTTCGTCAAAGCCGGGGCATTTAATAAGTACGGTTGTTTTATTCTTTAAAGCATGCCTGATGCCCAGTTCATAAAAAACATTTGCATTATGAATACTGATATCTGCAATCACCATATCTGCCAGTAACAGCAGCGAAAACATATCTTCTCTTATTTCACCCGATTCAAATATTTTGCCTGTAGTGCCTCCATCCAATTGAAGATTGTTTAAGGCAGACATGATGAGTTCATTTTCTACCCGGTCAAAATCAAAGGAGATCACTTCCGGGTTATCAGTAGGAATGCTTGTTTTTTTTATTACCTGTTTGATGCCGAAAGGGCGAACAATAAACACCTGCATAACAGAATTATTTAGCCAAAAAAAATAGTTACATTTTACGTTTCTTTTTGCAGAATTGGGAAGCAGGGGGTTTTAAATACAGTTATTGAAGAGTGTTAATAAAGTTATTAACTAATTAGTAAAAGGAAGATTTATTTTAATAGGTATGGTTTAAATAATCTAAAACCCGATATGGAAAACATGATTTGATTTATATCGCATAATCGAAAACGGAGGATTGTTTCTTATGATTAAAATCAAGGATTATCTGTGAAAATTTGTAAAGTGGTTATGTAAATTTTTTTATTTTACTTTATGCAGGAAGCTTAATTTAATACAATCCATTTTTGGTTGATCATTAATTTTAGCGATAGCACAATTATAAAATGAGTATTTGTAAATTCATTGTATATTCTTTGGATTATATTCAGTTTTTATACGTTAGATTTAAAAAATTGAACCAAAAATTCAGGAACATGCCAGCACAAGAATAAGTCAATTTAATGTAGAGTATAATATTTATTATGGATGCAGGTATAGGAATGGATGCCAATACCCGGGATAATCTTTTTATTAATTCAAATGCTGCCTCCGTTTCCGGTACCAATAATGAAGCCGGCTCTGGTATAGGATTAATGCTTGTAAAAGATTTTGTGAGCCAGCATGGCGGCACTGTGAGGGTGGAAAGTGAAATAAATAAAGGAACCTGTATTATTTTTGGTATACCGGGATATACTTTACCGTAAGTTGGTTAAACTATTTAGTTACAATCATTTTTTACTGCAGCCCTTATTTATTATTGCTAAAAAATGCTCTGTCAGGATTGTGGGATGATCGGGATAAATATCATTTTCTAAAGGCTGGTATCCGCAAGCCTGGAATTTTATACCAAACGGAATTTCATTTTAGGTCAATGTGTGGTGGCTGAAATTTCGTATAGCTTTTGTGTGGTAGAGTTTGGTAAATACCGATAGAAAAGTATTTGGCTAATTTATAAATCAAATCGGCATAAAACGATTGTTTACAAAATAAAGAAGCCGCAATAATGCGGCTTCTTTATTTTTATTTTGGATAAACGTTTAATTTTTAAACATCCTCAACAGGCTGCTAATTTTTTCTTTGAGCACATTACGGTGAACGATAAAGTCTAAGAAACCATGCTCCAATAAAAATTCGCTGCGCTGAAAGCCAGGTGGAAGGTCTTTTTTAATGGTTTCTTTAATTACCCTTGGGCCCGCAAAACCAATAAGGGCGTTGGGTTCTCCGCAGATGATATCACCCAGCATGGCAAAGGATGCAGTTGTTCCGCCAAATGTAGGATCTGTGCAAAGAGAAATATAGGGCACTTTTGCATCGGCCAGTTGAGTAAGTTTTCCACTGGTTTTGGCCAGTTGCATCAGGGAAAAAGCGCTTTCCATCATACGGGCACCACCACTTTTATTAATGATCATCAGTGGTACATTGTGTTTAATACAATAATCGCAGGCACGGCTTATTTTTTCTCCCATTACACTCCCAAGACTTCCTCCAATAAATTCAAAATCCATACAGGCTACTACCAGGTCAAATGTATTTACTTTTCCATGGGCCACCGTTATACTGTCGTGTACATCGGTTTTGCTGTGCGTATCTACCAGGCGGTCTTTGTAAGGTTTTAAATCTACAAATCCCAGGAAATCCTTGCTGCGTATATTGCTAAAAAGTTCTGTATAAACATTATCATCAAATAAAATTTCAAAATACTCTTCACTGCCAATGCGGTGATGATGATCACATTTGGGACATACAAATTTATTTTCGCCCAGTTCTGCTACGGTACAGGTGTACTTGCAATTGGGGCATTTTGTCCAAAGTCCTTCAGGGGCATCTTTTTTATCTTTGGTACTGGTTAAAATACCCTTTTTTATACGTTTAAACCAGGACGCTTTGGTTTCCTCTCCAGTACCTTCTTCTCCTGCAAGATTGGCGTCGAAATCTTCTTCTTGAATCATAGATTTTTTTAATTAGCTGTTAGCTATTTGACTTTAGCTGTTGGCATACAACTAAAGCTTTTTTTAAGCATTCCTGTTAATGCAATTTAAATCGTCAAATGCAACCTCCAATCTTTTACTGAAACTTTCTTCGCCCTTACGTAACCAAACCCTTGGATCGTAATGTTTTTTATTTGGTTTATCTGCTCCATCAGGATTACCTAATTGGCCCTGCAGGAATGGTTCATATTTTTTATAATTCTCTAAAATACCTTCCCAAAAAGCCCATTGCAGATCGGTATCAATATTCATTTTAATGGCTCCGTAACCTATGGCTTCCCTTATTTGATTTTGCGGAGATCCGCTGCCACCATGAAATACAAAGTAAACCGGTTTGGGGCCTGTGCCTAATTCTTTTTCAATATATACCTGGCTGTTATGCAAAATTTCAGGACGCAGTTCAACATTACCCGGTTTGTAAACACCATGTACATTTCCAAAAGCTGCAGCCACCGTAAACATTTTACCCACTTTACTTAATTCAGTATAGGAATAGGCCACATGCTGTGGTTGTGTATACATTTTCTCATTTTCTACATCGCTGTTATCTACGCCATCTTCTTCTCCACCCGTTACACCCAGCTCAATTTCGATACTCATACCAAGTGGCGCCATACGTTTGTAAAACTCTACAGAGGTTTGGATATTTTCTTCAATTGGTTCTTCACTTAAATCAAGCATATGTGAGCTAAACAGGGGTTGTCCTTTTTCTTTATGAAATTGTTCTCCTGCATCTATTAGTCCGCTTATCCATGGTAGCCATTTTTTAGAGGCATGATCGGTATGTAACACAACTGGTACGCCATAATACTTTGCCACATTATGAATATGTAATGCACCAGATACTCCACCAGAAATATTGCCCTGTAATTTATCATTGGGCATTCCTTTTCCTGCAATAAACTGGGCCCCGCCATTACTAAATTGTATAATAACTGGTGAATTTACTTTTGCTGCTGATTCTAAAACAGCATTAATTGTGTTGGTTCCAATACAGTTAACTGCAGGCAATGCAAACTGGTTGTCTTTTGCATCATTGTAAAGGGCTAATAATTCTTCTCCGTGTAATACCCCGGCTTTATATTTACTCATAGTTGGTTGTTTTTTACAAATTTAAGTGAATTTCACTTTTTGTAAGATGTTATTTGAGTGATTGCAATCATGTGAATAATTAGGAAAGTTTAATTAATGAACATAAAAATTGGGTAATACCGCTGATGAATGATTTTATCAGGTGTCAAATGGAGCATTAGGGTTGATAAATGGTATTAATGAGTTCCAGAATTTATTGAAGTCAATAATGTACTAAAATAATCCGGAGCCTTTAGCAACCTGCTGCCATACCAGCTAAACATTTCTCCATCTGCCAAAACAATTTTTACATCAGGTAGCAGTTTTTGCAATTCATGTAAATGTTTTTGTTTAAATGGATATGGTTCACTACTCAGTAACAATAGTTCACAATTGGTATTTCTAATATCGGAGATATTAACCTCAGGATATCTTTTCTTATCTGCAAAAACATTTTTAAAGCCAGCCTGTAACATCATGTCATTAATGAAAGTATCGGAGCCAATGGTCATGTAGGGATCTTTCCAGATGAGGTAACAGGCGGTGAGGAGCGCAGAGCTTGCAACAGGAGCCGAAGATTGAAGTCTGTAATGACTCATCATAGTAAAGCCATTCTTTATTTGATAAATTAGATTTTTGGCAACCTGCTCCCGTTGGGTGAGGATACCCACATCACTAATCATTTGCAAAGCATTCTGCAGGTTATTTACATCTGTCACCCATACCGGAAAACAGGCTGCCAAACTTTCTACCTGTTCTTTTACATTTTCTTCTTTATTGGCAATAATAAGGTCGGGTTGCAAATTTTTTACTTTTTCAATCTCAATTTTTTTGGTTCCACCCACCTTCACTTTATTTTGAAACCAATTGGATGGATGAATACAAAATTTGGTGATACCAACGGTTTCCTGCTCCAGGCCAAGGGAATAAAGTAATTCTGTTTGCGATGGTACCAGCGAAACGATGCGCTTAGGTGCAAGGAGCAGAGATGAAACAGCTTTTAAAATCATATTGTAAAAATATCAAAATGAATTTAATGCCAATTGCTATTTTTAATACCAGCTATTTTCTCTTTAGTTTTAATGAATACCACAAATAAAAAACTTCCACAGGATTTTGCAAAAGCAAAAAGGCTGTGGAAGTTAATTTTATAATTCAACTTTTCAGGGTTGAATTTGCAGGAGTGTTTTTTACTTTCTGAGGGGGCTCATATAGTAAAATAAGTTATCCTGGTTTCAGTGCGCCAGTTTTCTATGCCGGGGTACAGGCATTAACGTGTTTGGTTTTTTAGGATGTTGGTCTGTTGGTTTTCTACAGGATTTGGGTTGTTGTTTGCCATCATCGCTTTTAAGGGCATAGGCGGGATATTGGTTTTGTTTGTCTTCTTCAGGATAGTGGATCTATTTTTTTTGCTATCATCGCTTTTAAAGGCATAAGCAGGATATTGATTTTTTTCGAAAGGATATTGGTATTGGTATTTGTTATTTTAAAAAAGATGAAGTTGACTGATATTGAATTTTAACGGCTTTTCTTCTTATTCGAATTGTTGGATATTGGAAGAACAGTATTGTTTTTATCAGGATGTTTGGACAATGATTGATATTTTATCTCTACCAATCAACTTCTATACAAAGATGCGACGTTTGTAAACCCTGTACAAGAGCATTATTGCTATTTATTTGTAGTGAAGTAATTACGGGAGCTATAGTAGTTAGTCTAAAACTGCATAGGTATGCATACGTAAGTGTTATTCGTATAAATACGATGTGTAAATTTTTAAAGGGGATTATTCTTAGAGTAAAGAACGCTAAAAGCTTTTATTAACGGGTCTTCACAGGCTATCGTATAAGTCCGCTACTTTTATATCATTTTAAAAATACATTCAGTTTATTTCCCATAACATTACTAAATTAAAAAACTTCCACAATATTTCGTCTACACAAAATACCGGGGAAGTTTGTAAGTTGAACCAACTTAAACACCTGTCGGTTTTTCAGGTAAAGAATTTTACTATTCTGAGTTTTGCCTCAGCAGCAAATAAGTTTATCCTGGTTTCAGTGTTTTAGTTTTTCGCCATCATCGCTGTGGTTAGCAGCATAGGCAATAGGATAATGAAACTACGGGTAGTTTTCTTAAAGAACAGATCCTGGTTTTTCTTCATCATTGCTGTAATTGGCAGCATTGATTGTAGGATATTGGTTTGGTTTGCCATCATCGCTTTTTACGGCATAGGCGGGATATTGGTTTTGTTTGTCTTCTTTAGGATGCTGAATTCATGTGTTTTGGTTATCATCGCTTTTTACAGCATAAACCGGATATTGGTTTTGTTTGTCTTCTTTAGGATGCTGGATTCATGTGTTTTGGCTATCGTCGCTTTTTAAGGCATAAACCGGATATTGGTTTTGTTTTTTCTTTTGGGTATTAAGATCTAATTATTTGTATTTTAAAAAAAGTAGAAGTTGACTGATATTGAATTTTAACGGCTTTTCTCTGTTAAGAGTTTTGGATATTGGAAAAACTTTTTTTTGGTTTATCAGGATTTTTGGACAATGATTGATATTTAATCGATATCAATCAACTTCTTACACAAAGATGCGCTCATTATGCAGCCCAAACAAGAGCGCATTTGCTATTTATTTGTGATGAAGTAATTACCATGAGGATCGTATATAAGCTATTTCTACAGTGGCTTTATTACGTTAACGGGTATAGTAAATATACTATGATTTTGCTTATTCAATTTTTTAATAATAAAGCTGAATCATTGTAAGAACCTTTGCTGCAAAGGGTTTTAGCCATTTATATTGCTGCAGGCAATTAGTTTACAACAATTCGTCTGACCATCATTTTATGCATTCAAATCTCGAACAATGAATTGCTTTTTAAAAAGGTGAAAATGAAATTATCAGAAAAAAATATAAATGATTCCGTCTTAATAATAAAAAAATAGTCATAATTGCTTTAAATGCCCCTTGATAGAATAAGTCTCCGGCAATTGATATTGATAAAGCTAAAAAGCTAAACTGGTAAATAGGTATGCTTTTTTAACTTTAATATTATTTGCATAAAATGGCTGAATTATATTTTTTTATAGAAAACAATATTTTTCAGATTGTAAACATTTGCACAAAAAACAGCCAAGGAGTATCATAAAAAAATATTGAAAAAACTTTATGATTGGTTGGAGATAGCCAGCACATCTAATAAGACGGTAGAAGATAATATAAAGAAGAAAAAATAGAAGTTAACTGATATTGAATTTTAACGACTTTTCCCTGGTTCTAAAAGGATATTGGATAACACGGGGGCTTTATTAAGATCATTTTGGACAATGATAAATATTTTCCTTTATCAATCAACTTCTGGCATAAAGGTGCGCTCATATTAATTACTTACAAATAGTACATTATGTATTTTAATGCTTTGGTTAGTATGACAGGGCTATCATAAATTTTCTACCATTGTAGTAACAAGACTATAAAAGAAAAAAGCATTTGTGTAGTTTAAATAGCTTTTTATAGCTGCAGGAAGAAGCTTTATAATTAAAAACTTCCACAGTAATTTGAATTAACAAATAACTGTGGAAGTTAATTTTTTAACCAACATTTTCTCTTGTTGGTTTTTCAGGATTAGGTTTTTTACCGATTTGTCGGTTAAATAAGTTTATCCCGGTTTCAGTGTTACGGTTTTTCGCCATCATCGCTGTGGTTAATAGCATAGGCAGATATTGGTTTTGTTTTCTGCAGGATTTGGATTCTGTGCTTTTGGTTTTTCTTCAGGATATGGGATCTTAACTTGGTTTAGCTATCATCGCTTTTTAGGGCATAAGCTGGATATTTGATTCTGTTGGTTTTTCAGTTGGATAAAATATGATTGTAATATTTTATTCAAAAAAAGTAGAAGTTGACTGATACTGAATTTTAACGGTTTTTCTCTGTTAAGAGTTTTAGATATTGGAAATAACTCTTTTTTTTGGTTTATCAGGAATCTTGGACAATGATTGATATTTAATCGATATCAATCAACTTCTGACACAAAGATGCATTAGTAGACGAAGGTAGACAAGAGCGCATTTGCTCTTTTTTAACAATTCAGTAATTACCCGCCTGATCGTATATTACCTTAAAAAAAGGCGGAAAGATCCGTGGAGAGGGTACGTACATTTACGATTATTTTTAGGAATGATAAGCAAAAAAAATAAATGTTGCATCCTTTAGAACGCAGCATTTATGGACATTTAAGCCCATATCGTATTAATCGGTGCGATTATTTACTTAAACTTTGTATAATGTCATATTTGGTAACAATATGATACATTCCCGTTTCATCTTTGCTAAGCACGGCGCCATTTTCTTTATTTATAAATGTACTTAACCTTTCTACGGGAGTGTCAAAAGCTACTTCCGGGTAGGCTTTTTCCATAACAGAACTCACAGCAGCAGCTTTTATATCAGGGTTATTTATGATCTTATTAAACAAGCCACTTTCTGAGATAGCTCCAACATTTAATTCTCCATCAAACACAGGAATATTTTCTATATCATATGTTTTCATCAGTTCTATAGCCTGCAACACCGTTTGACCCGGAGTGATACTGATTGTTTTTTGCGCTCCTCTTCCGCTCATTAAATCCTTAAAGGTTTTTACATCCAGGAAACCTCTTTCCATCATCCACTCGTCGTTATATACTTTGCCTACATACCTGCTGCCATGGTCATGAAAAATACAAACCACCACATCATCTTTTTTTAACTGGTTTTTTAGCTGAAAAACGCCCTGCAGGCAGCTTCCGGCACTATAACCACAAAACAAACCTTCTTCCTTGGCAATTCGGCGGGCCATCACAGCACCATCCTTATCAGTAACTTTTGTAAATTCATCTATTACCGTCATATCATAATTGGCAGGAACAAAATCTTCTCCAAATCCTTCACTTATATAGGGATATACTTCTTTTTGATCGAGCACACCCGTTTCGAAATATTTTTTCAGCAAAGAGCCATAACTGTCAATGGCCCAAATTTTTATATTTGGATTTTTTTCTTTCAAATATTTACCTGTGCCCACAATGGTACCCCCGGTGCCGGTAGCTACTACAAGGTGTGTGATTTTGCCTTCTGTTTGTTCCCATATTTCCGGGCCGGTTTGTTCATAATGCGCATCCCTGTTGGCAAGATTATCATATTGATTCACGTACCAGCTATTGGGTACTTCTGTAGCCAGTCTTTTAGATACTGAATAATAGGAACGTGGATCTTCGGGTTCTACATTGGTGGGGCATACAATCACCTCGGCTCCTACAGCTTTTAATATATCTGCTTTTTCTTTGGATTGTTTATCGGTAGTTGTAAATATGCATTTGTATCCTTTTACGCAGGCTGCCAATGCCAATCCCATGCCCGTATTGCCACTTGTACCTTCAATGATGGTGCCACCAGGTTTTATCTTTCCTTCTTTTTCGGCTACCTCCAGCATTTTTAATGCCATACGATCTTTTATAGAGTTGCCGGGGTTAAAGTATTCAACTTTAGCCAGCACGGTGCAGGGGAGCGCTTTGGTAATATTATTCAATTGAATGAGAGGGGTATTTCCAATAGTTTCAAGTACATTATTCAGCCACATATGGTTACAATTTTTTCGGCAAAGGTAGGGATTTATGTATGTGGAAAGACTCAATAAAAAACGGGAAATAATTTTGTACAAAATTATTTCCCGCAGTACTTTGTTAAGATATTTTATTTTATTTATTTAAAATTTCCATTGCTTTTTTTATGCTTTCATCTGCTTCATTTAATACTTCAAAATAACCGCCTGTTCTGTACAGTTGCCTGGCCACCGATGATTTAAGAGCTTTGGTTATATATTGTTTTTCTTTAGGCGAAATGCCACTTAGGTTTATAGAATCCCTGGTACTTAATTGTTCAAACAGTTTCCAGTCTGCATCTGTTATATTGAAATTTTTTACAAACTCACCGGATGTTTTGTATTGTGTAGACAATTCGGGGTGAAGCATATAATACCGATAGCCAAAATCGCCCAGTAGCCCATTTACATATAATTTTAAAGAAGCAATACCAGGTTTGGAAGTATCTGCTGCCACAAAAAAATCTGGCGTAATGCCACCACCGCCAAATATTTTTTTACCCCCTTTGGTTGTATAAATTTTGGACGAATCATTTTTTATGGAGTCGGCATTTACCATACCGCCATCATTGTAGCGGTTGGAAATTTCGTCAAAATAAGCTTTGCCACCATTGGTATAGGGCCTTTGAATACTGCGGCCTACGGGCGTATAATACCTTGCTACGGTAAGGCGAAGGGCACTTCTGTTGCTCAGATCAAATTGTTCCTGAACCAGCCCTTTACCAAAACTTTTTCTGCCAATAATGATAGCCCTGTCCCAATCCTGCAATGCACCCATTAGAATTTCACTTGCACTTGCGCTGCCTTCATCTGCAAGAACTATTAATGCTCCTTTTTCAAGCTGTCCTTCCCTTCTGCAACGATATTCTTTTTTTGCAGCATGTGTTCCCTGCGTATAGGTAATAAGTTTATCTCCATCCAGGAACTCGTCGGCAATTTCTACTGCTTCATCCAATACGCCACCGCCATTGCCTCTAAGATCTAATATAAGTTTAGTAAGCCCCTTTTTCTTGAGGTCAGTCAGGCTTAGCATAAACTCCCGGTAGGTTTGTTTAGAAAATTTATTCAGCC
>JBBRFX010000084.1:0-16190 GCA_038241275.1 Chitinophagales bacterium | reverse complement strand
CAACTTTTACCTGGATTGTATTTTTACTTTCATTACCCGTGCTTTTTTTTGGAGCCCAATCTATATTTGTGGCAGCCTGGAAAGGATTAAGACAGGGCATTGTAAATATTGATGCGCCTATTGCCCTTGCCATCATCATTACTTTTGGCCGCAGTTATTACGAAATCATTTCGGGTACAGGTAGTGGTTATCTTGATTCCGGTACGGGCATTATTTTTTTTATGCTCATTGGACGTTGGTTTCAGCATAAAACTTATGATGCCATTTCTTTTGACCGGCAATACAAATCTTATTTTCCACTTGGTGTTACAGTACTCAGGGAGTTTAAAGAAGAAAATATACCGGTAACCCGTTTACAAAAAGGGGAGATCATTGTTATTCGCAATGAAGAAATGATTCCTGCCGATGCCCTCTTGCTGCAGGGCACAGCCTATATAGATTATAGTTTTGTGAGCGGTGAAAATGTGCCTGTTTCTAAAAAAAATGGTGACCTGGTATTTGCAGGAGGAAAACAAAAGGGTGGCGCTATTCAACTACAGGTAGTAAAAGAACCTTCGCAGAGTTATATAACCCAGTTATGGAACAACGATATTTTTGGAAAATCCAAAAACAGGGAACAATCTTTTATCCATCCATGGAGCCGGTATTTTACTGCGGTGCTTTTTAGCATAGCAATACTTGGTGGTATATACTGGTGGGTAAACGATTCATCTAAAATACTGCCGGTAGTTACAGCGGTGCTTATAGTGGCTTGCCCCTGTTCTTTGTTATTATCGGCCACTTTTACTTTTGGCAATATGCTGCGCATTTTTGGTAAAAATAAACTGTACTTAAAAAATGCTTCTGTAATAGAATCTTTGGCTAAAGTGCAGGATATTGTTTTTGATAAAACCGGTACCATTACCCAAACAGGAAATGCATCGGTGCAGTTTAATGGAGCAACTTTAACAAGCGCCGAAGAAGAATGGATTCGCTCGGCAGCAATGCAATCGTCTCATACATTGAGCAGTTCATTGGCCGGGCACCTGGCTACGGATATCTTTACTGAATTACCGGTAATGCAACATTTTTCTGAAACAGCAGGCAAGGGCCTGGTGGCAGAAATGGAGGGAGCAAAAGTAGAATTGGGTGCTGCTGGTTTTGTGAACGTAATACAACCTGATGAAATATTGACTGGGTCCTGTGTGCATGTAAAAATTAATGATGCCTACAAAGGATTTTATAAAATTGGCAACCAATACCGGGCGGGTATCAAAAAGCTGGTAACTCAACTTCAGGATAAAAAATTTAATCTTCATGTGTTGTCTGGTGATAATGATGCAGAAAAAATGAACCTCCAGGATTTTTTTGGCACACAATCGCCGATGCGTTTTAATGTTACTCCGCAGCAAAAGCTTTCTTATATAGAGCAATTGCAAAAGAGCGGGCAAAAAGTACTGATGGTAGGAGATGGTTTAAACGATGCCGGAGCATTGATGCAGGCAGATACAGGGATAGCAGTGAGCGATGATGCTGCCCGTTTTTCTCCAGCCTGCGATGCCATTATGGATGGTGCCGCACTTAATAAACTACATTCATTTATATCATATGCCAAAGCCGGCAAACAGATCGTAATGGCTTGTTTTATTTTATCAATCCTATACAATGTGGTGGGTGTTTCTTTTGCCGTGCAGGGAAAATTATCTCCTATTGTGGCGGCAATCCTTATGCCTGCCAGCAGTATAAGTATTGTTTTGCTTGTTACTCTGTTGACTTCCTGGGTAGCAAAACGCAAAGGATTGTAAACAAACTGATTAAAATCATACAGGAGGTTGTGAATCGTCAGATTTCTGATGAAAGGGGAATTCTATTTTTGGCAAAAAAATTAAAACATACTATGAGCGCACTATTTATTTTAATTGGTATCAGCCTGATGGTTGCTGCAAGTTTTTTGGCCGCTTTTATCTGGAGTGTGAATAATGGCCAGTTTGATGATGATTATACTCCTTCTATCCGTATGTTATTTGAAAATGAACCCAAAGAAACCATTTCTGAAATAAAAAACTAACCAAAACAACCATAATATATGCAGGTAGAGAAATTTTATTACGATAACCGAATAGTTAAAAACTTTGCTTTCGCCACCATTTTATGGGGCGTTGTAGGTATGATTGTTGGATTGTACGCAGCGTTACAATTGGTGTTTCCGCAATTGAATGTTACGCAATATGGCAGTTTTGGCAGATTGCGGCCTTTACATACCAATGCAGTTATTTTTGCATTTGTGGGCAATGGTATTTTTATGGGGGTTTATTACTCTCTTCAAAGATTGCTTAAAGCAAGGATGTACAGTGATGTGTTGAGCAAGATCCATTTTTGGGGTTGGCAGCTCATTATTGTTGCGGCAGCTATAACTTTACCATTGGGCCTTACCAATGGTGCAGAATATGCCGAACTGATTTGGCCAATAGATTTGGCCATCACCATCATTTGGGTGGTTTTTGGATGGAACATGTTTGCCACCATCATTAAAAGAAGAGAAAAACATTTATATGTAGCCATTTGGTTTTATATAGCCACATTGGTTACCGTGGCAGTATTGCATATCGTTCGTTCGGTAGAATTGCCTTACAGTTGGGTGCATAGTTATAGCTGGTATGCAGGGGTGCAGGATGCTTTGGTGCAATGGTGGTATGGCCACAATGCAGTAGCATTTTTTCTTACCACACCTTACCTTGGGCTGATGTATTATTTTATGCCGAAGGCAGCTAACCGCCCGGTTTATTCTTACCGTTTATCTATCATTCACTTTTGGACGCTTATATTTTTATACATATGGGCCGGCCCCCATCATTTACTTTATACAGCCTTGCCAAACTGGGCACAGTCGCTGGGTATTGTATTTTCTATTATGCTTATTTTTCCAAGCTGGGGTGGTATGATCAATGGATTGCTTACCCTGCGTGGTGCATGGGACAGGGTTAGAGATGATGTTGTTTTAAAATTTATGGTAGTAGCAGTAACCGCATATGGGATGGCTACTTTTGAAGGCCCGATGCTTTCACTAAAGAATGTGAGTGCCATTGCGCATTACACAGACTGGATTGTGGCGCATGTGCATGTGGGCGCTTTGGGTTGGAACGGAATGCTCACATTTGGTATTCTTTACTGGTTGATACCCCGCATATTTAATGTTCCGCTTTATTCAAAAAAATTAGCAGCCAATCATTTCTGGCTGGGTACCCTGGGTATCATCTTTTATGCAGTACCATTATACTGGGCAGGTTTTACCCAAAGCAGTATGTGGAAGAATTTTACAGAAAGCGGACAATTAAAATATGCTTTCCTGGAAACGGTTACTTACCTGAAACCATTTTACGCCATGCGTTCTTTGGGTGGAGCTTTATATTTAACTGGTGCACTTTTAATGGTGTATAATATTTACAAAACAGTAAAGGCAGGCAAACTGGTTGCTGATGAAGCTGCAGAAGCCGCTCCTTTGCAAAAAGTAGAACCAGCACATACCGGCGAGCATTGGCATCGCAAAATTGAACGCAAACCTGTGCAAATGATGGTGCTGGCACTGGTGGTTATTTTAATTGGCGGTGCAATAGAAATTATCCCTACATTTTTGGTTAAATCCAATGTGCCTACCATTAGCAGCGTAAAACCCTATACACCACTGGAGCTGCAGGGAAGGGATATTTATGTAAGAGAAGGATGTTATACCTGTCATTCTCAAATGATCCGGCCTTTCCGCAGCGAAACAGAACGCTATGGTGAATATTCCAAAGCCGGGGAATTTGTATATGATCACCCTTTTCAGTGGGGTAGCAAAAGAACAGGTCCCGATTTGGCACGGGAAGGTGCAGGTAATCTTAAAAAATCGGATGGCTGGCATTTCCGTCATTTCCGTGAGCCTACTTCTATAAGCGAAGGTTCTATCATGCCGGCATATGATTTTATGCTCACCCAGGAATTGGATACTTCTTCTACTCCCGCCAAGATTAATGCCATGCGCACTCTTGGGGTTCCATACGATGAAGGATTTGAACTTTTGGCAAACGGTCATTTACTGGAGCAGGCCAACGGCATTGTGAACAATTTAAAAACAGACAGTATTCGTATTTCGCCTACCAAAGAAGTTATTGCTTTGATAGCTTATGTGCAAAGAATGGGTACTGATATTACCAGACAAAAAAATTAACTAAATACCATGTTTAAGTTCATACAACAATATGCCGATAAAATAGAAAATATAGAGGTATATCCCATCATATCAATGCTCATCTTTTTTATCTTTTTTATAGGGTTACTTTACCTGGTTTTTAAAATGGATAAAAAAAGAGTGCAGCTTTTATCCAATATACCACTGGACGCTTCCGACGAACCAAACAATCAATCTATTTAAAAAATATAGTTTATGCGATTTACAAAAACGCTGTTTATCTTTTTATCACTTCTGTTTGCCACTACTTTTAAAGTAATGGCACAGGTTGCTGAGACACCTGTTAAAGAAGTGCAATCATCCAATAATATGTTGGCTATTTTAATGATCATTATTGCACTGGTATTTGCCTTTGTAATTTATGGAATGGGGCAGGTATTGATTATGCTTATCCGGCAGGTAATGGATAAACATAAATCTGTAGCACAACTACTGTCGGTTTTATTTTTACTGGGCCTTTGTATGGTAAGCAACGGGGTGCTGGCACAGAATACAAATACTGTAGAAGCGGTGAAAGTATTGCCTAATTATGGGGGCCTGGATGCTACTGCTTTTTGGGTGCTGGTAACTGTAATAGGAATTGAAGTGATAGCCATTCTTGTTTTATTATTTTTTATCAAGCGTATGCAGCAGGAACTGGTGCCACAAAAAGTAAAAGTTCCTTCGGTAGCTTTTGCACAATGGTGGACCAGGATAAATAATAAATTTTTTACCAAAGCTGTACCTGTAGAAAGAGAAGCAGATGTAATGCTGGATCATGATTATGATGGTATCAAAGAACTGGATAATGCCTTGCCACCGTGGTGGAAATACGGTTTTGTGATTACTATCTTTTTTGCGGTGGCTTACCTTATTCATTTTCATGTGCTCGGTTCCGGCAATAATCCCACAGAAGAATATGCTGCAGAAATATTGAGCGCATCAAAAAGTAAGGAAGCATATGAAGCCAAAAATAAAGACAGAATAGATGAAAAAAATATTGTGCTTGCAGATGCTGCGGGTATAGCAGCAGGGAATGAAATTTATCAGCAAACCTGCTGGCCATGCCATGGCAAGTTAGGGGAGGGTGGTGCAGGACCCAATCTTACAGACGACTATTGGATTCACAAAGGTTCACTCAATGATATTTATAACACCTTAAAAGTGGGCTATCCCGAAAAAGGAATGCAGTCATGGGAAAAACAATATTCTCCCAAGCAATTGAGCAATGTAGCCAGTTATGTAAAATCATTAAAGGGAACCAATCCTCCCAATCCCAAGGCAGTGCAGGGAGATATTTATTCAGAAGCTGCTCCGGCAGCAGATTCAATTGCTGTGGTAGTAAAAAAAGACTCGATACAATAGACGGTGTTTAGTGAATGCCGGATAATTAATTAACTCCAAACCACTGATGATAGAAAAACAAACGATAGAGCAAAAGGCAGAAGCATTCCGGGATTCGGTGGCTACCATCACAAAAGAAGGTAACCGTAATTTTATACATCCTAAAAAACCTAAAGGAAAGTTGTATAATCTTCGCACCTGGTTCAGCATCTTTTACCTCATTGTTTTTTTTAGCCTGCCTTTTATTAAAGTGCAGGGTGAGCCGTTGATCATGTTCAACATACTGGAGCGTAAGTTTATCATTTTTGGATTAATATTCTGGCCACAGGATTTTTTCATCTTTGGTATAGGCATGCTTACTTTTATTGTTTTTGTTATTTTATTTACGGTAGTATTTGGCAGGGTATTTTGCGGCTGGGCCTGCCCTCAAACCATTTTTATGGAAATGGTTTTTCGTAAAATTGAGTACTGGATTGATGGCGATTCTACACAACAAAAGCACTTAAAAGCAATGGCGTGGAATGCAGAGAAGATTAGAAAAAGGGTGCTTAAGTTTATCCTCTTCTTTTCGCTTTCTTTTTTGATAGCCAACTTTTTTTTAGCTTATCTCATCAGCATGGATCAGTTGCTGAGTTATATTACCCATCCGGCAGAAAATGTGGCTACCCTGATCTCACTTTTTATTTTTACCGTAATATTCTTTTTTGTGTATTGGTGGTTTAGGGAGCAGGCCTGTATTGTAGTGTGTCCTTATGGCCGGCTGCAGGGTGTTTTGCTTGATAAGAATTCTATCGTGGTGGCTTATGATTATAAAAGAGGGGAGCCCCGTGGAAAATTAAGCCGGGAAAATAATCCTAAGGTAAAAGATGATCATGACTGCAAATGCACCGATTGCAAAGAAGATGGAGGCTGCAAGGATGTAGTGCAAAAAATGGAAGCTGTGCAACCTGCAGCGGTTCATCAAAATGGAGATTGTATTGACTGTTACGCCTGTGTGCGGGTATGCCCCACCGGTATTGATATAAGAAATGGAACACAACTGGAATGTGTAAACTGCACCGCATGTATTGATGCCTGCAACGACATCATGATCAATATTCATAAACCCGAAGGGCTGATTAGGTATGCATCGGAAAACAGTATCAGGGAGGGTATTCAGCTTAAATTTACCAGGCGGATAAAAGCCTATACGGGTGTGTTGGTACTATTGATTTCTTTACTGGTGTTTTTGCTGGTGAGCCGCACAGATTTGGATGCAAGATTAATGCGTACTGCGGGGATGACCTATACCGCTATGCCGGATGGCAGGATTAGTAACCTGTACAGTTTAAAATTGGCTAATAAAACGCATAAGGATATACCCGTTTTATTAAAGCTGGAAAATATGCCGGGAGAAATTACGCTTATTAACAGCGCTAACAGCCTGGTTAAAAAAGAAGCTTATACTAACCTGCAGTTTTTTGTGAAGCTAAAAAGAGAAGATGTAAAAGGATGGAAAACGCCCATTAAAATTGGGTTATACGACAACGAGAAAAAGATTAAAACCATTACGGCCAATTTTGTGGGTCCGGAAGTGTACGAATAATAAAAAATATATGTATGAATTGGGGTTATAAAATCATATTGGTGTTTGCAGTTTTTGTATCAGGTATACTTTATTTGGTGATTGGTTCATTTTCACAAAATATAGACCTTGTTACTACCAATTATTACGAAGAGGAATTAAAATACCAAACCACCATTGATGCCACTGAAAGAGCCAATGCCCTTTCTTCAAAAATTATATGTGTTGTAAAGAATGATACCATGCACATTGAGTTTCCGGCAGAAATGAAAAAGCTATATGTAAAAGCAGACGTGTGGTTATATTTTATAGCCGATAAAAAGAAGGATATAAAACAAACATTTGAAACATCTGATGGATATATCTTATTGCCACTAACGGTTAAGAATAAAGGCTTACATGATGTAAAAATTAACTGGGAGGCGGCCAGCGGACAATATTATTTTGAACAAAAAATTTTCCTGCAATGATCACCCTGTTTTTTACAGCATTGGTTATAGGAGCTATTGGCAGCATGCATTGCGTGGGCATGTGCGGTCCTTTGGCTTTATCATTGCCGGTGGTGGCAGATAGTAATGCAGGAAGAATGTTTTATACTTTATTATATAACCTTGGGCGTGTGGTTACTTACGCAGCTTTGGGTGCTGTGTTGGGTGTGGTGGGTGCTTCTTTTGCTTTGGTTGGGTTTCAGCAGGCATTGAGTATAATTGCCGGGGTCGTTATTTTGTTGTACCTGGTATGGCCGCACAATAAATGGATGCTCATCAGCAACAGCAGGGTGCAGCATTTTTTTGCTTTAATAAGAAACAGCCTTGGTAAACTTTTTTCTAAAAAAAATTACCACTCTGTTTTTTTTATCGGGTTGTTAAATGGGTTATTACCCTGCGGCCTAGTTTATATGGCTATTGCAGGAGCAGTATCTACCGCATCGGTGCTTAAGAGCAGTTTGTTTATGGCAGCTTTTGGCCTTGGCACATTGCCGGTAATGTGGAGTGTTGCTTTTTTTGGAAGTTTTGCAAATTTTAAAACAAGGGCAACCATCAGAAAAGCCTATCCCTACCTGATGTTTTTTATGGCTTGTTTATTAATTGTAAGGGGATTGGGTTTGGGGATTCCTTACCTGAGTCCCGACTTTAATACAGCGAATACCGGCACAGACGCAGTGATAGAATGTCATTAAAATAAGTAACAATAGAATGGATCAGCAAAGTAGCTTTTATAAATTTATTTCAGATATAAAAAAAATGAACAACATTAAAAATTCAGGAGCAGACCAGTACATGTATGAAACCCTTACATGGAGCAGGGCGCTGGAATTTTATAAGTTGGAAAATGCTTTTTTAAAAACAAGATTATCGCAGGTTTTAGACAGTAATTCAGACAAGGTATTTCTTGCAGCAGCAGAGCATTATAATAACCGTTTTGTGTTTATGGATGAGTATATAAAAGAGTTGAAGCAGGATATAAGATTGCAGGTGCAAATGATTAAACAGCATTTGGCAGATAATCATTTGCAGGATAAAGTAATGATAGCTCTTCAACGTAAGCTGAGAGGGGAAATGGAAAAGTTTGAAAAAGATATTAATGGTTTAAAGTACGACTTTAATAAAAAACTGGTCAACTATTTTGAAATCAATTAAGCATCCCTGCCAGGTTCTTTTCATTTAATACTGTAATCTTACTGCCGTTTATTTCTATCAGTTTTTCTGTTTTAAAATCGCTCAGGGTTCTGATAAGTGATTCTGTGGCAGTACCTGCTATATTGGCCAGGTCTTCCCTGGAAAGATGTATGCTGAATATGTCTTCGCCGGGTTTGCGGTATTTATTCAATAATATCATTAATGCATTGGCTACTCTTTTTCTTAATGAGTTGTAAGCAATATCCAGCATTTGCCGTTCTTTTTCCCTGATATTTTTCGCCATCAATTGAATAATCTTTTTGGTTGCTTCTGCATTATGATAGAGCAGTTTTTCAAAACTTTCGATGGGTATTTCTGCAATTACTGAATCGTCTATTGTTTCTGCCGTTTCTTTGTATGTGCCTCCTTCCAATAATGCGGTATAACCCAAAAAATCTCCTTCGGAATAAAGACCGATGGTTAAACCTTTTCCATCATCATTGCTTATATAGGTTTTTACTTTGCCAGATTTTACAAAGAACAATTTTTGTGGATGATTGCCTTTACTGTAAATAACCTGTTTTTTTCTAAATTGGTTTTCGGGCCTGTTTTCGGTTATATGCTGCAATGCATTGCTGCCTTCAAATTCCTGCAGCATTTCCTGCATACCTTTGGGATCAGGCGTGAAATTTTTATTTAAGATGGTAACTTTTTTCATCCTTCCATCTATAGCATTCAGCAATTCAATATCTGTAAAGGGTTTGGTAATATAATCATCGGCGCCCATTTCCATCCCTCTTCTAAAATCTCCTCTCTCAGATTTTGCAGTAAGAAAAATAAAAGGGATAGAAGCCAGTTCGGGGTTTTTGTTAAGGAGGTGAAGCACCCCATAACCATCCAGAACGGGCATCATAATATCGCAAATAATCAGATCGGGTTTGTTTTTAAGAGCGAGTTCTACCCCAACTTTACCATTTTCTGCAGTTGTTACAGTGTAATTGGCCAGTTCCAGTATTTCTGCTGTATTTTCCCTTATTTCGTGATTGTCTTCAATTAATAAAATGTGTTGCTTCATTTTTATATATTGTTAGGAGTAATTTGAAAATTTATCGTAAAACTTGTGCCTTTTTCCAATTCACTTTTAAAATGAATGCGGCCATTTAGTAATTCTATGTATTTGCTCACAATATGCAGTCCCAGCCCTGTTCCCTGTATATTGGTAACATTGCTTGCCCTGAAAAAACGTTCAAACAAATGTACCTGGTCTTCCTTTGAAATTCCGATGCCACTATCAGATATGCAAAGGCTAAACTGGTTAATGCCTGTGTGAGAATCAATTAAGATAATGCCATCTTCATTGGAAAATTTTATGGCATTGCTTAATAAATTAAAAACAATATTACGCAGCAGGGAAGCATCCAGTTTTATCCATTCTTCTTCCTTGTGTGTGTAAATAATTTTTTGTTTTGGTTTTGCATTCGCCTGCATTTCGGTACAGATATTTTGCAAAAATTCTTTTACATTAAAGATCGTATTCCTCACTTCTATTTTGCCATCTTCTATTTTACCTATTGATAAAAATTCGTTTAAAATATCGGTGAGGTTATTTACCGATCCTTTGATACGCAAAATATGTTTATTTCTTTTATCCTGTTCTGATGATTCTGTATATTTTGCCAATAAGGAGGCAGAGGAAAGAATGGTGCTTAATGGTGTGCGAAATTCATGCGATGCCATCGAAACAAACCTGCTTTTGAGGTCACCCAATTCTTTTTCTTTACTTAGTGCTTTTGTAAGTTCGTCTCTCGATCCTTCAATTTGTAACAATGCCTCTTGAAGCTGGCTGGTCCTGA
This sequence comes from Chitinophagales bacterium, assembly GCA_038241275.1. Lineage (GTDB taxonomy): Bacteria > Bacteroidota > Bacteroidia > Chitinophagales > Chitinophagaceae > Ferruginibacter. The sequence goes on along the minus strand of JBBRFX010000084.1, from coordinate 5,624 downwards.
GATCTACTTTTTCTTCCAGGGCATCGTTTAGTTCTTCAATTTTTTGATTATTTAATTCCAGTTGTTCTCTATGTTTAAATAACTCATATTCCGATTGTTTCCTTAGAGTGATATCTATAACAAATGCAATTACAAACATGCCTTCGCTGGTATTGTAATTGCTAAGGCTTACTTCTACCGGGAATTCTGATCCGTCTTTTTTTAATGCAAAAAGATCCCTGCCTACACCCATTACACGCTGCCCCGGTACCTTGCTATAATGTTCCCGGTGTTTATGATGCACATGGTCGTACCTGCGTGGAACCAGTACCTCAATTTTTTTTCCTGCCAGTTCTTCATTTTTTTCATAGCCAAACTGCTTTAATAGAAAATGATTAACCATTTCAATGTTGCCCTCTGCATTGGTAACAACAATTCCCATAGAAGCATATTCAAAGAGGGCTTCAAACCTGTCTTTCTCTTTTTTTAATGCACTGTCCATTTAATAATATAGCCGTTTTTTTGTAAAAATAGCCATTTGTGCTACTGTTTTGGAATTAATATGGCACAAATGATTAAAAAAACCTTTACATGTATTTATAATAGCCATTTATTAATCACATTTTTTACACAATGAACACTACAGAAAAATAGCCTTGCTTTAATATCCTATTTTTATATCTCAAATGATTAATATAACATGCTTACAAAAAAAATAAGTTGGGTTAGTGTTTTTATAACCCTTTGCTGCGGCTTATTCCATATAGGTTTTGCTCAAACAGATTTTAAATTAAAGTTCAAACGTTCGGCTATATATGCAGGTATTGAAGTGGGTTCCAAGGGGGTGAAGTTGAGTGTACTGGAAGTTGGTAAAAATGCTCAGAATAACGGAACCTTTAACATGTTAAAAGATACTTCTGTAAACACCGATTTTATTAGTTTTAACGCATCGGCATTTTCAGCAACCTTAAATGGACTGGAACAGCTTTTTGTAAAAGCAACAGATGAGTATAAAATTGCATCCGAAAATATTTATACTGTTATCAGCAGTGGTGTAACCGGCCAGGCCGAAAAGGAAGCCAAACAGCCTATGCTATATGCATTGATAGATTCTTTTAAAATAAGAATTAAAGAACCTCAAAGAACGGTAGCGCTGGTAGATGTTGCTGAAGAAGCCCGTTTGTCGCACCTGGGTATTGTACCCGAAGTAAAACGTTATTCAACATTCCTGATAGACATTGGTAGTGGTAATACTAAAGGAGGATATTTTCCTAACGGAAATACAAAAGATATTAAATTATTTCAAATTACCTGGGGTACAAAAAGTGTGGCCAATGGCACCGAAAAAAGACTGGATGATGATAAGAGTTTAACCAACTATAAAAAACAATTGTACAGGGTGCTGGAAGGATCGGCCAATACAGAAATTATTTATGCAGTGAATGTAAGCGGTGCTTATAATATGAGTGATAATATAGCTTTTAGTGGAGGCATTGCCTGGTCGGTGGCTACTTTAATATTTCCGGAGTTGTTAGACAATCCGGTGGTACCGGTAACATATGATGAAGTGCTGGCATTTAGTGAACGATTGTATGAAAATTATGCTACCTATAATAATTCAGTTATTACTGCAAAGCTTACGGATAACAGTTTGGATAAAAACGCCATTTCTGAAGAAATAAAAAGAGTGCATAAAGTATTTGATCAAAAATCGCTGATGGCAGGTACCGGGCTTTTATTAAAAATAATGCGGCAGTTTGAAGGGGTTTATGAAAAGAAACAATTTTTCCTGGTAAAAAACGGGCAGGTGGGTTGGATATCTGCTTATGTAGACCAGCATATTAAAAAATAATTTTTTACCTGGCATAGCTCATGAAAGAATCTAAAATTTCGTTGCTTTTACTGGTATCACTTTCTTTGCTGTTGCTGGCATTTGTTGTATTATTTATTTGGGGCTTTACTTATTATAAACAAAACATTGATACGGCTAATTCCACTACCATTGTTATAAAAGATTCTTCAGCCATTGCGGGCAATATCAGGGATTCTCTGCAAAAAATGTATACTGCCACCATTACTAAACTAAATACTGAGCTTGATTCAACCCGGATAAATGTAGATTCTTTCCAATTGAATATGGACGCCAAACTTGCTGAGTTTAATATCCTTAAAAATGAAATATCCGGCATCCTGCAACAAAATCCTTCCACTACATCTGACCTTGGTCTTGCAAGGCAAAAAATACAGGAACTTCAAAAGCGGCTCGATGACTGGCGCAGTAAATATGCCGATGTAGCCGAAGAAAATAAAAGGCTGAGCCGGTTATTGCAGCAGCTCTCCGAAAATGTAAATAGCACTGAGCAAAGCAGCAGGAAAACAGTAGCTGACAAAGTGGAGGCAGCCGAAAAAATAAATTCGGTATCATCTTTTGTTGTTACCGGCATTCAGCTAAAAGCTATTATGCAATTAGATAACAGCGAACAGGAAACTTACCAGGCATTACAAACAGACGGGTTCAGAGGGTCCTTTGATTTGAAAAATAATACAGCTACCCTTAGTGGCACAGAAATGTATGTAATCATATTACAGCCCGATGGAAAAGTATTAAAACAATCGGCGTGGGAAACTGGCTTGTTTGAAACCCGGGATGGCAGAAAGATTTATTCTTATAAAATGCGTTTTGATTATACCAAGGGGGAAAATAAACACCTGGATTTTTCTATTGCAGCCGAACAGTTTCAAAAAGGCAATTATGTTTTGCAGTTATATCATAATGGTAAAATGATTGCCATAACTACAAAAAGTCTTTCCTAAACAACCTCCATTTCATTGCTCAGGCTAACTGGTTATTGATTGATATTTTAAACCAGGCTATAATTATTGTGATAATATGATAAGATGGATGAGTTTAAAATAGCTCATTGTTACTTTATACCCGAATAAATACTGATTAAACTCTTGTTGCTCCCTAATCCAAATCATGTTTTAGTGAGTTGTAAATATAGAGTTTTGTGCCTGTTTAACAACTATCCTAATAAAATCCTAATATTTCAATATCCTAATTAACCCAATGTAGTAGGTACCCTGAAAAGATATTTGTATTCTTTTTGTGCGATTAAAAATATAAATATTAAAGTTTAATAACCTAATAGGGAAAACCACTAAAAGTAAAAAGACCGAAGCAAATGTTTCGGTTTTTTTTGTTGGAACACTGGCTAACAGTGCTGTTATCAATAACACCCGGAAGGCGGAGAGGCGGAATAGCAAGCATGAAACATTGTGCTTTAAATTCAACTTACAGTCGCAAAGCATAACAAAAATAGCAGCGTATTTAGCTAAACAAAAAAATGTCTTCACGTCTTCCCGGCCAGATCTTGTTTTGCAGGTAATATGAAAAGGCGTAACTGCAAAGATTAAAACCTTCAAGACAAAACGCAAAGCCCAGGCCGCACCTACCGCTCCTGCTTTTTTTCTGACTGCTTCAGGCTTACATATTCAGTAGGGGTCATGCTAAATTGTTTTTGAAAGCCACGGGTAAAATTTGACTGTGAATTATAGCCCACCATTTCTATGATCTCATAAATTTTATGAGATCCATCGGCTAATAATGATGCAGCTTTTTTTAACCGGGTAATATGAATAAGTTCGTTAGGAGTAAGGTTAGAAATGGCTTTAATTTTTCGGTAAAAAGTTGCACGGCTCATGGCCATTTCTTTGGCCAGCATTTCTACGTCGAGGCCGGTGTCCACCATATTTTTTTCAATGGTTTCGTTCAGCGCTTCCAGGAAGGTTTCATCTGCTTTGGAATAAGCCATGCTCTTGATGTGCACCAGGGGCGAGCTCGCAAAATAATCTTTGATCTTGTTGCGGTTGCTGAGCAAATTAGAAATTTGTGCCCGCAGGTGTGCGGGAGAAAAAGGCTTTTCAATATAGGCATCGGCACCCAGCTCCAGCCCTTTTATTTTTGATTGCAGGGTATTTTTTGCCGTAAGCAGGATGATGGGAATATGCGAAAATTCTATGGCTGTTTTAAGGATGGCGCAAAATTCAAAGCCGTCCATTTCTGGCATGATTACATCGCTCACTACCAGTTGCACGGTTTCTTCTTTTAGCAACTGCAGGGCTGCTGCACCATTCAGGGCTTTGAGCAAAAGGTATTCGTCCTGCAATTCTTCTTCTAAGAATTCCAGGATTTCTTCATTATCATCTGCCAATAGAATCGTTGGTTTCATGTGTGGTGTTTAGGCAATGGGTGCAGCAATTATATTTTCCCCCGGTGTTGCGTCGTTCTTGGCAGTGGGGCGCATTTGCAACATAGGCAAATGCAACACAAACCTGTTAAAAGTTTTATTACCCTCCTGTATGGTAAGTGTGCCCTGGTGCAACTCAGCCAGCGAGCGTGCAAGCGCCAGCCCAATGCCGGTGCCCTGTTGTTTCTCGGTGCCCTTCAATCGCACAAAAGGTTCAAAAACTTTTTCTTTCATATCATCGGGAATCAGGAAGCCATCATTGTCTATCTCTATAGAAAAACTGTTGGTTTTCATGTCTGTTGCCAGGCTGATCCTCACTTCTTTTTTGGCATATTTAATGGCATTGCTCAAAAGGTTGCTCAGTATTTTGGTGAGCACTTCATTGTCTGCATAGGCTATCAAAGGTTTTTGTGGAAGGTGTAAAAGGTATTGCAGTTGTTTTTGTTCAGCCAGGGTAGTAAAACTTACAAAGGTTTCTTCCAGCAAGCGGGAAATATTTTCTTCTTCAAAAGATAAGATAAAACCACCTGCTTCTGTTTTGCGGTAATCTAACAGTTGCCCCGTTAAATGCAAAAGCCGGTTGGTATTTCTTTCCAATGCTGCCAGGCTGTTTTTTATTTCGGGCATGCCGGCAGTTTTATCCATCACCCTTTCCAGCGGGCCTTTTATGAGGGTGAGAGGTGTTCGTATTTCATGCGCAATATTGGTAAAAAATTTCATTTTGGCATCATAGATTTCTTTTTCTTTTTCAAAAATAAGATGGTCTATCCGCTGCTGATTTTCCTTTTTTAAATGCTTGTGGTAATACCGAAACATCAGGAAAGCCAGCAGGGCCGCCAGCGAAAAATAAAGAACGTAGGCCGGTTTAGAAAGCCACCAGGGCGGATGGATAACAATTTTGAGCGAGGCTTCTTTGTTGTTCCATATGCCGCTGCTGTTGGCTGCTTTTACTTTAAAAGTATAGGTGCCGGCAGAGAGGTCGGTAAAGTAAACTTTTCTATTTTTTTCCAGGTACGTCCAGCCTGTATCTACGCCTTCCATTTTATAAGCGTAAGTATTCATTTGTGGGGCAGTGTGGCTCAGGGCTGCAAAGTCTATACTAAAAGAAGATTGGTTGTGCGATAGCTGGATGTCTTTTGTATAGAGCATCGATTGCGGTAAGGTACCTTTTGCATCTATGGGCAACTCTACATTGTTTACCTGGAAGCCGGTAAAATATACCGGTGGGTTAAAATTGTTTTGCGGTAAGTTGTTTGGCTTAAAACTGATCATCCCTTTTACACTGCCAAAATACATGCGCCCCGAATCGTCTTTATAACCCGAGTTGTAATTGAACTGGTCATTCAACAATCCATTTACGCTTGTGTACACTTTGATAGATTCTGTGGCGGGGTC
>JBBRFX010000083.1:0-16277 GCA_038241275.1 Chitinophagales bacterium | reverse complement strand
AAATACAATAATCCCTATAGCCAGTGTTATCATGCCTATAGAGCCGATGAACATGAGCTTAGATACATCTGAGCTGCCGGAAGCCTGTAAAAAAAACATTAGCCGTTAAGGATTTTTAAGGTTTGTTAGGGAAAATTCATCTAAATCCAGGTCAATAGGTATGTGTAACTCATCATCTGCTTTTTCGATATTTTCGGTTGCAAATAATGACAGACATAATAAAACATTTTTTGTAATAGTAACTATACCATAAATACTATTCATTAAAATTTTAAATTCCTTGTCAACACTTGATTTAATAAATAGAAAGAAGAAAAAAGTACCTGTAAAGTATAAAAAGAATCCAACACATATCCAGAAAATGATTGATTGATACAAGGGATACATTACTACAATCTTCATTTTTTCATAAAAATAATAGATTATAAAAAGGATAAGTAGTAAGGCGGAAAGTATATGAGAATGGTTATTAAATAAATTTTTATCAGAAACAATGTAATCTATAACTGCATAGATAATAAAAGGAGGAATTACAAATAAAACAATTTTTCTTAAGAGTCCGTTCCTTATTATATTGTATATAAAAAATGATATTAAAGTAAACTCGCAAATATTAAAAATTCGAATTATTAAAAAATATATGGCTCTATCTTTTAGAACTTTAAGAATTATTAAAGAAAGACAAGAAAAGAAAAACAGCAAGATTGTATAAATAAAAAAAACCTTTAACGCTTTTGTATTCAGTTTTTTATAAAACAGTATACAAAAGATTAAAGGAATAATTTCTGAAATGAATCCTGTATAGAATAAGTAGTTTTGGATAAGCGCTAATTTTATCAAATATAATTAACAACTCATCATTATCAAAATTTACTTAGTCCATACAAAACCATTCTACTAATGTTTCTAAGATTCCGCCTAGCATGTTAAAAAATTTGAGTGGTTTACGATTAAATATCAGTGCAAACTTGCTTCAATATGGTTGATTCTGCAACCGCCTACTCCAAACAGGTAGTTTTACTATTTTATCAATAATCAATACTGTAAAGGGTTTCATTGAAATAAGTCAATATTTACAATTAAATATTCAGGTAAATATACTAATGAAAGACCGTAATTTTACTATTCAGTTGATAGTGTCTTTACGTACGTATATATACTTTTATCCACATAGGTGGATAAAAAAATGTCATCCCTTACAAAATAATGGGATGACAAAAAAGATGGAAATAATACTGGATTTTAAAACGGAGCAAAAAACTTAAATGATTTAATATTGAAATTCTGCAATTGTTTTTTAGAAAATCTACGCTTATAACCTTCTTTTTAAATTAGTAAGCTATTATTAGATCATCTTAAATACTGAAGAATAAAACTAAAAATACTAACTGTGGATAGATCCTGCAATAGCATAATTGCTCTTTTTTAATCTGTAGTTTTTACTTTTAAAAAAGTACTACTGCCTGAGGCAGAAGTAAAAACACGGTCATTAGCCAGCGTAATTTTACTATTGCAAAAACTTATATGTATTGATTGCCAGATTATTAAATTAAAATCCTTTATAATTCTTAGGCAAAATTTCGGTATTCTAAAATGAAAATGTACCTTGACAATTCAAAAGGAAAATAAACCCAATACCAAAGATAATGAATGCTGAAAACCTCATTAAAATCGCAATTGCCGATGACCACAAAATTTTTAGAGACGGAATAAAAATGGCTCTTTCCGGCAAACCCAATCTAAAAATGCTATGGGAAGCAGAGGATGGGAAGGATATGATGCATAAAATTGCCATTAAAAAGCCGGAAGTACTATTAATGGATATCAGAATGCCGGAAATTGATGGCATTAATGCCATTCCATTAATAAGAAAGGGGTATGAAGATATAAAAATCATAGTGCTCACTATGTACGACGATCAACAAATGATTAGTAAAATGATGGAAATGGGCGCCAATGCATACCTGACAAAAACTACAGATCCCGAAGAAATTTATGAAGCGATTCTTACCTGCATGAATGATGATTTTTATTTTAACGAGTTGGTAAACAGGGCTGTGATGGGCAAACTCATGCAAAAAAAAGCGGTAAGGCAGCAATATGGTGCGCTGGCTCCCATTAGTTTTAACGAAAAGGAAATAAAAATTCTTCAGCTACTGGCAGAAGATAAAACCACAGAAGAAATTTCAAAAATTATTTACCTCAGTCCCAGGACCATAGAAACCATCAGGCAGAGTATGAAAACAAAAGTAAATGCCAAAACAATTGGAGGGCTTATTGTATATGGCATCCGAAACAAACTAATAGACTAACGCTTTAAAAATTATTTTTTTCGATTATATTTAACAGATAGTTTTTAAAAATTTTATAGAAAGTAATATCAATAACACATAGTTAAGCATTCCACGAAGAGAGAACGTAAAATCCCCATTGAATTCTTAGGGTAATAACACGCTACTTTTTTCAAATTATAATTTGACCTTGCAATAAGCGTTATAACTACCGGAAACTTACTATTCAAAAAAGCAGTATTTTTATCCCCTATTATGAAAAAAGATCCATCAGAACCAATCACAGTCATCATTGCCGATGATCATGTGCTTTACAGAGCCGGTGTAAAAACATCCCTTAGCACTAAAAAAGATATTAAAGTAATAGCTGAAGCCGACAATGGAATGCACTTATTAAATCTTATCAGATCAATACCTGTAGACGTTATTTTACTCGATATACAAATGCCCATTATGGATGGCATAGCGGCATTACCTGAAATTAAAAAGATAAGCCCTCAAACTAAAGTAATTATGCTCACCTTTATGGAGGATAATAGTATGATTACTAAATTGATGGAACTGGGTGCTAATAGTTACCTGGCAAAAACAAGTGATAGTGAAGTTATTTATGAAGCTATTAAAACCTGTTACAGCCATGAATATTATTTTAATTCTATGACCAATAAAGCGTTGCTCACAAATTTAAAGCAGCGTAATATGCCTACACCTCAGCAGCTAATGCCACAGGAGGTGCAGCTCAATGATAAAGAAACGCTCATTTTAAGGTTGATGTGTGAAGAAAAAAGCACCAAAGAAATTGCTGATATAGTAGAACTGAGCCCCAGAACAGTAGAAGCCATCAGGGATAAACTGAAAGTGAAAACAGGCGCTAAAAGCACTGCCGGCCTTATTATGTATGCTGTGAAACATAAATTAATTGAAGAGCTATAATACAAACTTATTTTATTAATTTAAAAATCCCCATTTCACGGGGATTTTTTATTTTACACCCTATGAGATACTTTAACTACAATGGAAAGCTTTATGAAGAAGGCACTCCCATTATTGGACCCGATAGCAGGGCTTTAAGATATGGCGATGGTTTATTTGAAACCATAAAATACAACAACACTGATTTTATCCTTTTGCAAGGTCATTTAGAACGTTTGTGGAAAGGCCTGGACTTAATGCAGTTTGAGAAACCAAAACTTTTTACCAAACAATATCTAAGAGACGAACTGGCGGATTTAGTAAAGAAGAACCGGGATACTACTGCCAGGATAAGGTTAACGGTTTTTAGGGCCAATGGGGGTTTATATGATGCTGAGCATCATCACCCACAGTTTATAATACAATCCTTACCGCTCCATACCAGTACAGAAACACTTAACCAAAATGGCTTACAACTTTGTATATACAGGGATGCTTTAAAATCAATAGATGCTTTTTGCAACATAAAACATAACAATTATTTACCCTATTTGATGGGCGCCTTATTTGCAAAAGCCACCCGCTGCAATGATGCTGTTATTCTCAATAATCATTTACGCATTTGTGATAGTACCATTGCCAATATATTCATTATTAAAAATGGCGTAATATCTACCCCTTCTCTTACTGAAGGTTGTGTAGCCGGCGTAATGAGAAATTTTCTGCTAAAGGAAATTCCCGGCCTTGGTTTTGAAATAAATGAAACAAATATTACTGAAGAAATGCTGGTGGATGCGGATGAAATATTTTTAAGTAATTCTATTTATAACATACGATGGGTGGCTGGCATCTCAGATAAGGAATACAGCAATACCATTACCAGAAATATTTTTGAAAGCTTATCACAAACAAATAAAGAGATCTTTTGTTAGATAAAATATGGATCAGGTGATAAATATTTTTTGGTTTAGAAGGGATTTAAGACTTTCGGATAATGCTGCTTTATACCAGGCACTACGCAGCGGCAGGCCTGTATTACCCATCTTTATTTTTGATAAAGACATTTTAGAAAAACTGGAGCATAAATCAGACCGGCGTGTGCAGTTTATTCATGAATCATTACAACATATTCAAAAAGAACTAACCAAACAGGGTGCTACTTTACAGGTATTACACAATACCCCGGCCAAAGCTTTTGAGATTTTGTTAGGCCAATACAAAATAGAAAAAGTATTTACGAATCATGATTATGAACCTTATGCAAAAGAACGGGATACATCCATTTCATTGCTATTGAAAAAAAAAGGGATAGAACTGCTTACATTTAAGGACCAGGTTATTTTTGAAAAAGGCGACATAGTAAAAGATGATGGTAACCCTTACACCGTTTTTACTCCCTACAGCAGAAAATGGAAAGCAACTTTAAATGAAACTCATCTTCAATCTTTTTCTTCAGAAAAATATAAAGACAACTTTCTAAAACAACGACCCATTCTTCTTCCTTCATTAACAGAAATAGGATTCACAGAAACTGAAAAATTATTTCCTGGAAAAAAGGCAGATGAAGCATTAATCAGGCACTATGGAGCAAATCGGGATTTTCCCGGCATCAACGGAACATCCAGGCTTGGTGTGCATTTCAGGTTTGGCACTATCAGCATAAGAAAGGCGGCAGCAAGAGCTTTGCAACTTTCCCCTGTTTTTTTAAATGAATTAATATGGCGGGATTTTTACCATATGATACTCTGGAATTTTCCCCAGGTAGGAGAAGGCAAAGCTTTTAAACCTGCATACGATACGATAGAATGGCGGATAGATAATGGTGAATATAAAAAATGGTGCGAAGGACAAACTGGTTATCCCATTGTGGATGCAGGCATGCGTGAATTAAATGAAACCGGGTTTATGCACAATCGTGTGCGTATGGTGGTGGCCTCTTTTTTATGCAAACACTTATTACTCGACTGGAGATTGGGCGAAGCTTATTTTGCAGAAAAACTACTTGACTTTGACCTTGCGGCCAATAATGGTGGTTGGCAATGGGCGGCAGGTAGTGGTTGTGATGCTGCACCTTATTTCAGAATATTTAATCCCTACCTGCAAACAAAAAGATTTGACCCTGATTTTACTTATATAAAAAAATGGGTGCCGGAGTTCCAGGAATTCGGCTATCCCAAACCGATAGTAGATCATGAAATGGCAAGAAAACGATGCCTGGAAACTTATTCAAAAGCATTGAACAAAAAATAAATCTACCCTGCAAAAAGATCACTTTTATTAACGCTTGTTTGATTGATTGCTGAAAAAATATCCATAAGTTTTATTACAGCAGTTTTACCCTCATGCCCTAATTCCAATGAATATTTATTCACATAAAGATTAATGTGTTTGCGCATTACATCCTCACTCATTTCCTGCGCATGATTTTTTATGTAGTCGTTTAGTTCAGGATAATTTTGGTAAGCATATTCTAAACTTTTTCTAATCAAACTATTTATTTTTTGCTGTAATTCTTTATTGAATTTTCGGTTGATGACAATGCCTCCCAATGGAATAGGCACCTTGGTTTCCTGCTCCCAATAATCTCCAAGGTCGGTAATTTTATTCAGCCCTTTTTGCTCATAAGTAAAACGGTTTTCATGAATAATCACACCCAGGCCCTTACCCTGCAAAACAAAATCTTCTACCTGGTCATATCGTACAAATATTTTCTTTTTAGCCAGTGGATATTTTAAAGAAAATAATAAATGAGCAGTTGTATTTTCTCCGGGTATAGCAATGGTATAATCTTCTACATTTAAAGTTTGCAATGCCGCTTTCGAAATTAATAATGGCCCCACTCCCTTTCCCAAAGCACTTCCGCTGCTCAGCAATTGATAATTATCCAGCACCAATGGCAATACTCCATAACTGAGTTTTGTAATATCCAGTTTGCCTTCTATGGCCCATTGGTTAAGGGTTTGCACATCTTCCAGCACAGGTTCAAAATGTATATCCCCTGTGTCTAATTTTTTATTTACCAATGCATCAAAAATAAAAGTATCGTTGGGGCAGGGAGAAAAACCGATGCTTAAGTTCATGTTTTATATTGAGTGGTTAAATTGTTAAATGGTTGTAGTGTTGAATAGTTGTATTGTTGTATTGCTAAATTGTTAAATGGTTGGATGTTTACATGGCAGAATGTGATCCTTATCTTACATGCCAGGATTTAATGCCTTTATAATTTCAAAAAGTTCTTTGTTCAAATTCTCAATAGCCTCTTTCATTTTCCATTTGTTTTTATCCCGCTCTCCTACCCTGTTGCTGATACTCCTTAACTGTATAAAATATATATTTTCCTGCAGGCAAACATAATGGAATGCAGCACCTTCCATGCTTTCTATATCAGCATAATATTTTTGCATATATAAGTTTGCAATATTCAAATCATCACTCACCATATTTACCGTAACCCCACTTACTTTTTTCAAAGTAGATTTAGTAAGAAATGGATAATCATTTACAAGCCATGATTCTTTGTAAGGCCATTCATTTTTACCTGCCAATTGCATATCAAATAAGTTATATAAACGATTTTGTTCTATAACGCCCAAATCGGCAAAAGCATCCTTTTGCACGAGTACTGTTTCTGCCAATGTTATGCCTGCATTAAAAGTTCCGGCTATACCAGCCTGGATAATAACATCATACTTTTTTTGCTGTAGTTTTTTTACCAACTGATAAATGCATGCCGGGGAGCCTACTCCTGTTATTATATGATCTACATGTGTGCTTTGAGACAAAAATGGGGCAAGTTCCTGTTGTGTTGCTGAAACCACTAATATTTGCATAAAGCAAATTTCGAATATTAGCTTTACATTTCTATTAATACTATTTACATTTGCAAAAATTTTTGGTTACTGATGGTATACATTACGAGGATAGAGCATTTTAACGCAGCGCACAAATTATTTAACCCAAGCTGGAGTAAAGAAAAAAACGAGGAGGTATTTGGTAAATGTGCCAATGAAAACTGGCATGGACATAATTTTGAGTTATATATCACCATTAAAGGTTTTCCCGATCCGGAAACAGGATTTGTTTTTGACGTTAAAAAACTAAGCATTATTGTAAAAGATCATGTGATAGAAAAACTAGATCATAAGAATTTGAATGAAGACGTAGATTTTATGAAGGGAAAAATGTGCTCAATAGAAAATCTTGTCATTGCCATCTGGGAACAATTAACACCTCATATACCCGCCAATATCCAACTACATAGCCTTAAATTGTACGAAACACCCCGCATCTTTACTGAGTACTTTGGAAATTAATTACCGCTGCCCTAAACAATTTGTATATTTATCTGTTTAATAAAACACCAATAAACAGCACACTTCTGTTTTAATAAAACACTAATTAAGTACAGATTTACTGTTCAATATATTTAAGCAGATACACATATGACTAACAAGGTAGCCGTTTACAGGAAAGAACATTTTAATGCAGCCCACAGGCTTTTCAACCCTGCATGGGATCATTTAAAAAATAATGCTGTATTTGGCAAATGTAATAATCCTAATTATCACGGGCACAATTATGAATTAATTGTAAAACTGGCAGGTGTCCCCAATCCTGAAACAGGCTATGTGATGGATTTAAAAATCCTGAGTGACCTTATTAAAGAAAAAGTGTTGGATGAATTTGATCACAAAAATTTGAATTTGGATTGTGCTGCATTTAAAGATCTGAACCCAACTGCCGAAAATATTGCAGTTGTAATTTATAATCTGTTAAGGCCCGCTATCAATGAGGATCTTCAATTACAGGTACGATTATATGAAACAGAAAGAAATTTTGTAGAATACCCTGTAGATTAAAATAAAAAATAAAAAAAATTAAATGGCTTATAAAAAAATTGAGACCTACGACGAAGATGTAACTACATCACTAATAAAAAATTATAAAGAAAGTATCTCATTACTTGGTGAAGATGCCGAAAGAGAAGGTTTGACAAAAACACCCGAAAGAATTGCGAAAGCTATGCAGTTTCTTACACAAGGCTACAACCAGGATGCCAAAGCAATTTTAGAGTCTGCCAAGTTTCACGAACAGGTAAGCGAAATGGTTATTGTAAAAGACATTGAATTATATAGCATGTGCGAGCATCATATGCTTCCTTTTTATGGCAAAGCTCATGTAGCATACATTCCTAATGGATACATTACAGGTCTAAGCAAAATTGCCCGTGTGGTAGATGTATACAGCCGCAGGTTGCAGGTGCAGGAAAGATTGACTACACAAATCTTAACAGCCATTAAAGAATCTTTAAATCCATTGGGTGTAGCTGTGGTAATAGAAGCATCGCATTTATGTATGATGATGAGAGGTGTGCAAAAACAAAATTCTGTAACCACTACCTCTGCGTTTTTTGGTCAGTTTGAAAAGAATGAAACAAGAAGTGAATTTTTAAAACTGATAGGTTCTAATCTGCATTAAAATATCTCCATACAATTATCTTTTTAAAAGTCCCTAAAGCATTTAGGGATTTTTTTATTTTATTTGCATTCATAAACCAATCAACACATGAAGCATGCATATATATTCCCCGGCCAGGGCGCTCAATTTAGTGGTATGGGAAAACCCCTTTTCGAGAGTAATGAAATAACCAAACAATTGTTTGAGCAGGCCAATGAAATTTTAGGCTTTCGCATTTCTGACACAATGTTTTCGGGCACAGATGAAGAACTCAAACAAACCAATGTAACACAACCTGCTATTTTCATTCACTCTGTAGCGGCATTTTTAAATATAGAAAATGCCCGGCCCGATATGGTTGCAGGGCATTCCCTTGGCGAATTTTCTGCACTGGTAGCTAATAAAACGCTGGGGTTTGCAGAAGCGTTGAAACTGGTTTCCACCCGGGCTAAAGCGATGCAGCGTGCATGCGAATTGAGCCCTTCTGCAATGGCCGCCGTTTTAAACCTTGCAGATGAAAAAGTAGAAGAAATTTGTAAACAGGTGTGGGAAGAAACAGAAGAAGTTGTAGTAGCGGCCAATTACAATTGCCCCGGACAACTGGTGATAAGTGGCAGTATAAAAGGAATTGAAATTGCCTGCGAGCGAATGAAAGCTGCAGGTGCAAAAAGAGCCATCGTACTTCCGGTGGGTGGTGCGTTTCACTCCCCTTTAATGATGCCGGCAAAAGACGAACTGGAGGCAGCCATACATAACACTGTATTTGAAACACCCACATGCCCGGTTTACCAGAATGTAGTTGCAAAAGCTGTTACAGATCCGGCACAGATAAAAGAAAATTTAATTGCACAACTAACCAGCCCTGTAAGATGGACCCAATGTGTACTGGAAATGATTGAAGATGGAGCTACCCATTTTACTGAATGCGGCCCGGGGAAAGTTTTGCAGGGGCTTATAATAAAAATCAATAAAGAAATGATAACAGATGGAGTGAGTTAGTTTATCTATTAAAAGCAAATCCCCGGTTATTACCGGGGATTTGCTTTTAATTATAGATTCTTTTAGTTAGATGCTCAAAGTACTCAGTACACTATTCATAGATCTTACAGCTTCAGCACTTTTTGCAAAAGCAGCCTGCTCTTCTTCATTAAGTTTGTAATCTACAATTTTTTCCCATCCATTTTTTCCTATAATTACAGGAACTCCAATGCATATATCGCTTTGGCCATATTCTCCATCAAGAAAAACACAACAAGGCATCATTTTCTTTTCGTCTCTTACAATGGCCTGAACCAATGCAGCACCTGCTGCTCCAGGAGCATACCAGGCACTGGTACCCAATAAACCAGTAAGGGTTGCACCACCTACCATTGTATCGGCTGCTACTTTTTTAAGCGCTTCAGCATCCAGGTAATTAGATACCGGTGTACCACAATAAGTGGCCAGTCTTGTAAGTGGAATCATAGTAGTATCCCCATGTCCACCAATTACATTTGCCTGCAAATCGTTTGGTGAGCAATGCATGGCCTGGCTTAGGAAATAACGATAACGGGCACTATCCAGCATACCACCCATTCCTATAATGCGATTCTTGGATATTCCACTTGATTTCAAAGCCAGGTAAGTCATCGTATCCATTGGGTTGCTGATAATAATGATAATACAGTCTGGTGAATGTTGTAATATATTTTGGGTAACTGTTTTTACAATACCTGCATTAATTCCAATCAATTCTTCCCGGGTCATTCCTGGTTTACGTGGAATACCTGAAGTAATTACGGCCACAGTACTGCCGGCTGTTTTAGCATAATCATTGGTACTGCCAATTACTTTTGTATCAAATCCTTCAAGTTGTGCGGTTTGCATCAGGTCCATAGCCTTTCCTTCTGCTATGCCTTCTTTAATATCTACCAATACCAGTTCATCACACAATTGTTTGCGGGCAATATTGTCTGCACAAGTTGCTCCTACTGCTCCGGCTCCTACTACTGTTACTTTCATTTTATTAATTTTATATGATTAAATAGAATTTTTCGCAGCAAAGGTATAGGTTTAGCCAAAGCGAAAAAATGACTTTCATCAAAAATATCCTGATCTTTTAACGTATCTATAATAATATCTGCGTCGCAATTCAGTTCTAATCGGGTAAACTTGCCAGATGAAAAACTTCTTTACCATCTTACTATTAATTTTATCCGTGGCTTGCCATGCCCAACTCATTTCGCCTGGGCTAACCGCATCTTATGAAGACAAACGACAATTGGTGAAACTAAAATGGAATCATAATGATACAAGGGTTTATAATTATGTGCTGCAACGCAGTGCTGATAGTAAAACATGGTATGATCTTTACCAAATATTAATCAGGAACCCACAGGAAAATAAATTCATCAGCTACAAAGATGAAAAGCCGGCATCCGGAAAAAATTTTTACAGGTTAAAAGCAATATTCAGTAGCGGAGTCATTAATTACAGCCCATCCATTATGGTCATTATTGGCAAGCCCGGCAATAATTGGATTATGTATCCTGTGCCGGTAAGGGATGTTTTAAATCTTCAATACAATGGCAGTAATTTAATTTCCGGGGTTATCGGCATTACGATTCAAAATGTTGCTACACGCCAGGTTTTTCACAGGTTAAGGATGGCCTCAACAAACAGGTTTATACAAATACCCGTATCCAATCTTGGCAGGGGACTTTATCTTATAAGCATTTCTATTGCCAACGAAATTGTGTGGAACCAGCAATTCAACAAGTAAATTATAATGATAAGGCAATGGTAGAAAATGGAACAGAACCTTCAAATTTTTGCACAAAAACACCCTTCTTATCATATAAAAAAATAGACGGAAAATTAGTGATGTTGTAAAATGTACCGAAAAAATATCCCTGGTCCATGCCCATAATTATATTAGGGTGCTGCGCAATGGTATATTCTTTATAAAATTGCAGGATAGATTCATAAGGCGAAGAAGAGGCCATAATGATCTGCACTTTTTTAAAAAGGCCGGCATTGGCCAAAAGATCTTTAGTAGCCATCTGGCAGTGATCGCAATCCGGGCTAAAAATAATAACCATGGTTGCTTTTTTCTTTTTCAGTTCCTCTTTTTTATAAACAACGCTGTCGGGAGCCTTTATAATTTTAAAAGAAGGTACCGTGGGAAAACGTTTATAAACAGGCAAAGTCGTTTCCTGTGCCACGGCAAACATTATCAGAAAACTAAAGACAAATAATAAAAATGGCTGTTTTGTGTTCATGGAACTTATTTAACTATTATGATCAATGCAATTAACGCTTAATGCTGCTGCAAAATACATTGTTATAATTTAAGCAGCTTTTCAGGCTGTTTAAACAAATTTGAATTTACCAATCAATAACTGCATTTGTTTATTACTTTTGCAGCCAATAAAAAAAATACAATATGGCAACAACAGCAGATATGCGTTCAGGGCTCATCCTCAAAATAGATGGTAGCTTATATACAGTAATAGACTTTGGACAAAACAAAACTGCCCGTGCTGCTGCAAAGGTTTGGGCAAAACTAAAAGGCGTGGATAATTCACGTACTATTGAAGTTACCTGGAACAGTGGAGAAACCATTTACCCGGTAAGAGTAGAAAAGAAGGCATACCAGTATTTGTATAAAGATGATACCGGTTATAGTTTTATGGATACCGAAACTTTTGAACAGATCACCGTTCCGGAAACCATGATAGATGCTCCTAAATTTTTAAAAGACGGTCAGGAAGTAATGGTGGCCATTAACGGAGACACCGAATTACCGATGGCAGTGGAGTTGCCCGATAAAATAGTTTTATTGGTTACCTATAGTGAGCCGGGTATGAGAGGAGATACAGCTACCAAAACTTTAAAACCTGCTACCGTAGAAACAGGTGCTACAGTAAACGTTCCTCTTTTTGTAAATGAAGGTGAAATGATTCGTATTAATGCCAAAACAGGCGAGTACGTAGAAAGAGTAAAATAATAACTTATTTAATAAAAATTAAGGGTTGATTCTATGATTCAACCCTTTTTTATTTTATTGAAATAAATAGATTTTAGCTCAATTTTGGTCGATTTTCGCCCATTTTTGACCAATAAAAGGTATTTTTTATAGTTTTTAAAAAAACTAGTTGTATTTATGAATATTGATTTCATACCTTAGCTCCCCTTTAACTAATATCCAAAAAATTACTTAAAACTTACACATGGACATTAAACAAATTCAGGAACTTGTAAAGCTCATCAACAAGACATCCATTGGAGAAATTACCATTGAAGAAGATGGCACCCGAATAACGATTAAACAAAAGAAAGATCCCTCCCAAAAAATATACAATCAACCTGCTCCGCAATCTTCTTACGCTCCGCCAGCCCCTGCTCCTGTTGCAGTTGCTTCATCGGCCCCGGCCGCTCCTGCTGCCCCCGCTGCTGTTAAACAGGATAATCTCATTACCATAAAAAGTCCCATGATCGGTACTTTTTATCGCCAGGCCGGTCCGGAAAAACCCATTTTAATCAATGTAGGAGACGAAGTTACTTCCGGAAAAGTGGTTTGTATTATTGAGGCAATGAAACTCTTTAACGAAATTGAAAGTGAAGTAAGAGGTACCATCGTAAAGATTTTGGTAGAAGATGCCAGCCCTGTAGAGTATGATCAGCCCCTGTTCCTTGTAGAACCGGCATAAAGAAATGTGCTAATTTGCTAATTTGCTAATTTGCTATTTTTTTAAAATCGAATTGCTTTCATTTTAATTAAACTCAATTATATGCAAAAAGAATTAATAGAAAAGAACCCGGTTCTTAAATTAACTATTTCATTTTCTTTATTGGTCATAGAATATTGTGAAGTTTTAGATTCCTTAAAAAAATATATCATTAGCAAACAATTACTCAGATCTGCCACATCAATTGGTGCTAATGCAATGGAAGCTCAAAATGCAGAAAGTAAAGCAGACTTTATTCATAAGATAAAAATTGCTGCAAAAGAAGCTGATGAAACTCAGTACTGGCTTACTTTATGTGAATTTGGGATTAATTATCCAGACAGTAAAATTATCTCTGATAAGTTACTGGAAGTTCAAAAAATATTAAATTCAATATTAGGAACTGCAAAAAGAAAAAACCTTTTAGTTATTTCTTAAGTTTCTTTTTTTCTAATAAGCTATCCGCTTTTGTCATTAGCACATCAGCACATTAGCACATCAGCTAATTATTTATATGTTTAAAAAAATATTGATTGCCAATCGTGGAGAAATTGCACTACGTATTATTCGTACCTGCAAAGAAATGGGTATTAAAACCGTAGCAGTTTATTCTACAGCCGATAAAGATAGTCTTCATGTAAAGTTTGCAGATGAAGCAGTTTGTATTGGAAAACCACAAAGTATAGATAGTTACCTGAACATGGCGCACATAATGGCTGCTGCCGAAATCACCAATGCCGATGCAATTCATCCGGGTTATGGGTTCCTTGCAGAGAATGCAAAATTTGCCAAAATATGCGGCGATCACGGTATTAAATTTATTGGTCCAACGCCTGATATGATCAATGCCATGGGCGATAAGGTAACTGCCAAAGAAACCATGATAAAAGCGGGTGTACCTGTAGTTCCCGGCGTAGAAGGACTATTGCAAAATGTAGAACATGCAAAAAAATCTGCGGTAGAAGTGGGTTATCCTGTTATTTTAAAAGCTACAGCCGGTGGCGGAGGTAAAGGAATGAGGGTGGTTACTCAGGAAAGTGAAATTGAAAAAGCATTCGAAAATGCTAAAACAGAAGCCGCTGCCTCTTTTAAAAATGATGGAATCTACATGGAAAAATTTGTAGAAGAACCACGTCATATAGAAATTCAGATTGCAGGCGATCAGTATGGCAATATCAGCCATCTAAGTGAAAGAGATTGTTCAATACAGCGCCGTCATCAAAAACTGGTAGAAGAATCCCCTTCTCCTTTTATGACAGATGACCTTAGAAAACGTATGGGTGATGCTGCCATTATAGCTGCCAAAGCCATTAATTACGAAAGTGTGGGTACCATAGAATTTTTGGTAGATAAACACCGCAATTTCTACTTTATGGAAATGAATACCCGTATCCAGGTAGAACATTGTGTTACAGAGGAAGTGATCAATTTTGACCTCATTAAAGAACAAATAAAAATTGCGGGCGGAGAAAAAGTAAGTGGCAAAAATTATTTTCCACAGATGCACGCCATTGAATGCCGCATCAATGCAGAAGATCCTTACAACGATTTCAGGCCCAGCCCGGGAAAAATTACTGTACTGCACCAGCCAGGTGGCCATGGTGTAAGGGTAGATAGTCACGCTTACGCCGGCTATGTAATTCCACCCTATTACGATAGTATGATTGGAAAACTTATTGCCGTAGCACAAACAAGAGAAGAAGCTATAGATACGATGCATCGTGCTCTCAGCGAATATATCATTGAAGGCATTAAAACCACTATCCCTTTCCACCTTCAATTGATGCAGAACGAAGATTTTAGAAAGGGTAACTTTACTACAAAATTTATGGATTCATTTAAAATGGAATAACAAATTAATTATTCATCTTATTTATATTAAGCAACTCAATACAACGAGTTGCTTATTTTTTACCAGTTAATTAAAGATCATATTGTTGCAATGCACCCGATAAAATTTTCAAACCAACTATTAAGGAATGTGTATTATAAAAAAAATTGCCACTTAAAGTAAGAGCGGCTGTTTAAATAAAAGTTGCCTTTTACTTTTGAATTGAATGAAATATATAATCTTTATTTTTGCGCCCTAAATTTCTTTCGATGCCAGTTGATTCCAACATTTCTTTACAAGCTTACAGGCTCATGTGCATTGCAAAAGCAATGTCAGAAATTTATGAAGCTAACCGGCCCATTTGTAAATATGTGCACAGTACCAGCCGTGGGCACGAAGCCATTCAACTGGCTACTGCATTTAACCTGCTGCCATGCGATTATGTAAGCCCTTATTACAGGGATGAAAGTATGATGCTGGGCCTTGGTTTTACGCCTTATCAACTAATGCTGCAACTACTGGCCAAGGGTGAAGATATTTTTACCGGCGGAAGAGAATATTACAATCATCCCAATTACAGGGGTGCAGATAAACCTACCATCATTCATCAAAGTAGTGCCACCGGTATGCAGGTAATTCCTACTACCGGCATAGCACAGGGAATAAAATATTTAGAAAAAATAAATTCCCCCCTCCTTAAACAAACAAACAACCCGGCAGAGGAAACTGCCAACGGCGAACTGCTAACTGCCAACTCTTCTTTGCCAATTGTGATTTGTTCCCTGGGCGATGCCTCTGTAACAGAAGGGGAAGTGAGTGAAGCATTCCAGTTTGCAGCATTACATCAATTACCCATTATCTACCTGGTGCAGGACAATGATTGGGGCATTAGCGTAAGTGCCGCAGAAGCAAGAACAAACAATGCATACGAATTTATAGAAGGCTTTAGAGGCATTAATCGTATAAGCATTAACGGTAGCGACTTTGCAGCAAGTTTTATTGCCATGCAGGAAGTAATTACAGAAGTAAGAACAAAAAGACAACCCTGGCTGGTACATGCCAAAGTACCTTTATTGG
>JBBRFX010000082.1:0-16299 GCA_038241275.1 Chitinophagales bacterium | reverse complement strand
CTGTTATTTTCCATGATGCAGATTTTAATTTTTAAAGTGAGAATGCTGCCAGACTTATTTCACAGCTTCCTGGATGGGTTTAAATGGCCCCAGCTTGTGTTGTTTTTCTGAGAAAGCATCTGCATAAGGCCCAAAAGGATGATCAACTGGTTTTTTAGATTTATCGGGCCAGTCTTTTGGCGTGTTAATATGCGGCCTGTTTTGAGTGAGCACAAATGCAGCCACGTCCCATGCTTCTTCATCAGTAAGCTGAGGATTTTCGTGGGTTACCCCTTGTGGCATATTGTACTTTATATATTTAGCAAAGTTGCTGATGCGGTTTAATCCGGCACCATCATTAAAACTGCTTTTACCCCACAATGCAGGAAAAGTATATTCTGTTTTATCAGCATTAAAAACCCCTTCTCCATTTTGCTGGTGACAGCTTTGGCATTTTGCTGTGTAAACGGCCTGTCCTGCTTTTGGATCGGCAGCACGATCAAGGAATGCTAAATCTTTAAAGCCAGATCCTTCTGCTTTTTTACCTTTGCTTACATTAGATCCTACAAAACTAATGTAGGAAACAATGGACTGCATTTCTTTACTGGCTGTATCTAAAGCTTTACCATTCAGGCTGCGTTCAAAACAATCATTTACTCTTTTATAAATATTTTCAACCAAACCACTTCTTGCTCTTAGCTTTGGGTAAAGGGAGGCTACAGAGCCATAGTTATTTCCAAAAACGGCTGTGCCTGCCTGCAAATGGCAGTTCTGGCAATTTAAACCATTACTCATTTTAAGTACAGATCCATTGGGGCCAAGGTATTTTGATGTGTGAACGATCAACTCCTTACCATATGCTACCTGTTCTTTTTGTTTGGAATCTGTAATGCCTGTTATTTCGGGTGCCATCCAATAAATGGATGCAGTTGGTTTAGATAATTCTGCTCCTGCAGCGGCTTCAGTTTTCGCTTCATCAGGTTTAGCTGGCTTTGCCGAATAATATAAAATAAACGGAATGGCTACAATTGTGATGACTAATACTACAATCACCCACAGTAGTTTGTTAAGCGCAGATATAAGACCCTGATATGATTTATTTTCTTCCTGTTCGGTTTGCATAAAGGAAAATTTAAATTAATGAGGTAATTTATCTTTTATAACGCCGTATAGAAAGGTTCCAACAATTGCAAATAAAAATACGATGGCCATAGATAAAAAGCCATACCCAATATTTACCACCATTGGCCCCGGGCAGGCCCCGCTGAGTGCCCATCCCAATCCAAAAATAGATCCGCCTAAAAGATAACGGATTACTGATTTGTCTTTAGGATAAAAGCTGATAGGGTTTCCGCTAAAATCTCTTATCTGAAATTTTTTAATTAATGCAACACCTATCACGCCCAATACCACGGCTGTTCCAATTATGCCATACATATGAAAAGCCTGGAAACGAAACATCTCCTGTATCCTGAACCATGAAATGGCTTCGGACTTTGCCATTACAATTCCAAAAACGATTCCGAGTATCAGAAATTTTATAAACTTCATTTGATTAAAATATTAAAGGAAAAATTAAAAATGTCATTACCAGTCCTCCGATAAAAAAACCTATTACAGCAATAAGGGAGGGTAATTGTAAATCAGACAATCCACTAATGGCATGGCCGGAAGTGCACCCACCTGCATAACGGGATCCGAATCCTACCATAAGGCCTCCCAGCGACAAAACCAAAAATCCTTTTAGTGTAAATATGGCTTCTAAACTAAACAACTCTTGCGGCTGCAAAGAAGTTGGAGCAGCAATACCTATTTTAGCTAAATCACTGATGGTGGCTGCTGAAATCTCTACAGGCACATCAACAGATAAATATTGTTTCGCAATAAAACCACCAATGATGGCTCCTGTTAAAAACACTAAATTCCATATTTGTGTTTTCCATTTAAAATCAAAAAATTTAGCTTTTTTTCCCAGACCTGCTGCTGCACAAATGGTTCTTAAATTAGATGAGAAACCAAATGATTGACCGAAGTATAAAAGGAAAAACATAATGGCCGCTATCATGGCTCCTGAAAACCACCACGACCAGGTTTGTGTTATAAAATCCGGCATATTAAAAAAATTTTAGGAATATTTATTTATTACGCAAATGCTCTGTAGGAGCAAATGCATTTTTTGGATAATTGTATTCAATGTGTTGCTGCAAAAGAGCAATTGGAAACGCTATTTGTTTGTTGCTGCAAAGCTGTGCTGCTAAAGTGCAAATGCTAATTGTAAATTAATATGCAAGCTAAATATATAATCCTAAAAATTAATTGTTTAAATGAAATGAGATAATAGGTTTGAATAAATGATTGATTACTTTTTCGGCAGCACTCTGATGAAAAATGCCTCCTTTACCATGTGTGCCAATACAAATAATGTCCATATTATTCATCTGGTTAAAATGAATAATTCCGTTTTCTACATCCTTATCATTTATCAAATGACATTCAAAGTCAGGTATACTATTCAGTTCTGCAAATTTTTTCATATTGGCTTCTACCTTATTCTTTTCATCTGCTACCCTGCCGGAAACAATTTGAAGCAAGTGAAGTTTAATATTAAATGCATGGATCAGTTTATGCATCAGCTTTATGTCTTCCTTTGCAGGATGACTAAAATCGTGAACAAGTAAAATGTGCTTTAAAACCAAATCGGATCGGTCGCACATTAAAGACAATAAGGGTATGCTGGATTTGCGGGCTATTATTTGAGTTTCAGACCCGGATAATTTTTCTTTAATACCCCAGGCGCCTTTGGTACCCATCACAATCAAATCAAAATGGTTGGCCTGTGAGTAGTTTAAAATAGCATCGGTAATTTTTCCCAATACCAGGTGCGAATGAATATGATCGCCATACAATGTTTTTAGGTTGGCTAATTTTCTTTCGGCTATTTCTTTTTGCTGCACTACATATTTCACATCAATTTCGCCACAGGTTTGAATCGCACCATCGGTATTCATGCTAACGGTATCGGGTACTGTAAGCACATGAAGAAAGTGAATATCCAGTTCAGCCATTCCTTCCAGTTTTTTTACCATCAGGTAAGCATATTCTGCCTGCACTGAGAAATCTGTGGGAATAAGAATTTTTAATCTTTCCATATAATTTTAAATTACAAATAAGAATTTTGTGAATTAAATTATTTACAGTTAATATTTTGCCAGGCACCTTTGTTTTCTATATGCTTTAATCCCTGCTCCTCCAGCATTTCTTTTGCCGATGCTGCTCTGCGGCCACTCCTACAAACCACGATGATTTTGTCATAGCTTCCAAGCGCATCTATTTTACTGCTCAATTCATTCAGTGGATAATTGACCGAACAATCTGCATGGCCATCATTTTCCCACTCTCCCGTTGTTCGCACATCTACAATAATAGTTTTACCATCAGTGGGTAGTACTGTTGGCTCATTATTGCTTTTGCCTGAACCAGTTGAATTGGAGCAGGATATTACTACTGATGAAAGCAGCAGCACCACTACCAATGACTTTATTATTTTCATGATACAAACTGGCTAACATGATCCCATGTACCTCCATTAATTACATTGGTAAAACCCTGTTGTTCTAAAATAGATTTTGCCTGGCTGCTTCTGCTGCCACTGCGGCAAAAAACAATAATATTTTTTTTGTTTTTAAATTTTGCAATCTGCATGGTAATTTTATCCAGGGGGATGTTTACAGAACCTTTTACATGTCCATCTGCAAATTCACCGGGAGATCTTACGTCTACCAAAAAAGCACCTTCCTGTATGGTTGCCTGCAAATCTACTTTGGGGCCACCGCCAAATAATTGTTGAAAAATATTCATTTTAATTTATTTTTTAGTAATAAGTTTTTAGTTTACAAATACTTTAAAGTCCCTTGTGGCTAAAGCTTTGAAGAAAAATAATGTTGCTGTTTTATTTGTTCTTTAGGAGCAATAATTTTTTGAAAAATTGTATTCATTGTGTTGCTCCTAAGGAGCAATTGCAAACGCCATTTGCTTGTTGCTACAAAGCTGATGCTCCTACGGAGCAAAAGCAAATTGGCAACTAAGATGCGAACTAAATACATCATCCGATATTTTTTACACAGTGAATTTTTTAATTACATCCACCAATCCTGCTTTTGGTACTACACCACTTTGTCTCCATAATGGTTTACCATTTTTAAAAAGAATTAAAGTGGGTACTCCCTGAATTTGATATTCGCTGGCAGCCTGCGGATTTTTATCAACATCTACTTTTATAATTGTAGCTGCGTCTCCAATTTCCAGCTTTACATCTTTTAAGATAGGTGCCAACATTTTACATGGGCCGCACCACTCTGCAGAAAAATCTACCAGCACAGGTTTATCGGATTGTATGATTTCGTTAAATGTCATGATGATATTTTGTTTTCTTCGTCTTTTAAAACATCTTTTTTGTTTTCTTTTTTAAACATACCCAATAACAATGCACCCATCATTGCACCGTAAAGTGTACTGTTAAGTGGCTTTGATGTAATGGCACATGTACCTGAGGCACAACCTACCTGCTGCCAGTAAAAATACCCGGCAACAGCGCCTATTACTGCACCCAACAGGTAGAGCATATTATTATTAAACCACTTCTTCATAGGTAATATCTTTTAAAGGTTTCTCCGTTTTTTTGATGGGTGTATTACATCCGCCGGTACCGCAGCAGCCGGCATTAAAAACAGCCATACTGGTAAATACCAAACCTGCTAATCCAAATAAACTGTCTTTAGCAATGATGGCCTGCACTATAATTGCAAGGCCTATCAATAACCTAAGTACCCTGAAAAATGTCCAATTAGTAAATATCGCTTGTTTCATTTTTTATCTTTTTTTTGTCGTTTAAATTACCAACTGCACAACTTACATATGATTTCGCCCTGCTCAGCAGGTTATTATTTCCTTTTTCGGGATAACCCAAGGATGCCAGTTTGATCACCATATCTTCTCTTTCTATGGCTATGCCCGTTACACAAACTTTTTGTTTTTTTATATAAACCTCCACAGCAGATACTCCGTTTATTTTGCAAAGATTTGTTTTAATGGTATTGACACAGCCACTGCATTTTATATTTTCTACCAGTATTTGATGTGTTGTCATTGGGCATTATTTATTCTATACAGCAAATGTAATAATAGCCCAAAGGCTTTTTTGTAACAAAGGTTACATACTATTAAAGGTTCTTTTTTAGTATACAGTGTACCAGCGTATTCATTCATTACGTCAGACTTATTTAACAGGATATGCTGTATCAAACTTTACTTCTGACATAATAAAAGAACTCTGAACGGTACCAATATTAGAGAGCTTAGCCAGTTTATTTAATATAAAATCATGATAAGCATTCATATCATTCACAACAATTTTTAACAAATAATCATAAGAACCCGTCATATGATAACATTCCATTACTTCTGCCAATTTTACTACTGCTTTTTCAAAATCCTTCAACATCAGGTGAGCGTGCTCTTTTAACTGAACATTGGTAAAAGCCACCAGTTGTATATCAATTTTTTGCCTGTTTAATAAAGCCACATAACTTTTTATATACTTCTCGTCCTGCAACCAGCGTATGCGTTCGTAAACAGCCGTTACAGACTTTCCAAGTTTATCTGCAATTTCCTTGGTTGTCAACCTGGCATCATGCTGCAGCAGCATTAATATTTTTTTATCTATGTTATCTAGTTTAATCATAAAGATGTTTTATCTGCAATTAAGTACATTTTTAGATTAATTAACTGTATTGGCTACAATATCCACTCATTTACAGTTTTATTTTCCAATCCAACCATGGTCATAGTTCCTGTAAACAAATATTTAAACCTTTGTAAAAAATCACCATTATGAGCAACTCAAATTTTGCACCCGAGACCCTGATGATGGGTTATGGTTATAAACCAGAACTAAGCGAAGGTGCCGTAAAATGCCCTGTATTTCAAACATCCACCTTTGTTTTTAAAACGGCAGAAGATGGTAAAAACTTTTTTGAAATGGCACATGGCAAGCCGGGCCACGAAGGGCAGGAAATGGGATTGATTTATAGCCGCATTAACAACCCGGATATGGAGATACTGGAAGAACGTTTAAAATTATGGGACGGCGGAGAAGCTGCGGCCGCATTTTCAAGTGGTATGAGTGCCATTGCTACATCGCTGGTAAGTTTTTTAAAACCCGGCGATGTGTTGTTGTTTAGTAATCCCATATATGGAGGCACTCATAAATTCATTCATTTTATGTTGCATAACTGGGATGTTACTTCTATAGCTTTTAATGCAGGCGACAGCAAAGAAGATATTATTAAATTATTAGAGGATAACAATGCCGGCAGTAAGCTAAGAATGATATATGCTGAAACACCTGCCAATCCTACCAATGATTTAATAGATATAGAAATGTGCAGCCAAATTGCTGCCCAATATTCTACAGCGGATAAAAAAGTACTGGTTGCCATAGATAATACTTACATGGGGCCACTGTGGCAGCATCCGCTTAAACACGGCGCAGACCTTGTATTGTATTCTGCCACAAAATATATTGGTGGCCATAGCGACCTTATAGCAGGCGCAGCCATAGGCAGTAAAGAAATTATAAACACTATTAAGAAAATTCGTACGGTGTTCGGCACCATTATAGACCCACATACCAGTTGGTTGCTAATGCGCAGCCTGGAAACCCTTAAAATAAGAATGGAAACTGCGGCAGCCAATGCAGAAAAAATAGCAGATTATCTTTTACATCACCCAAAAGTGGAAAAGGTTTATTACCTCGGTTTTACAAAATTAAACAACCCGTCACAACTGCATATTTTAGAAAAACAATATCCCAGCAATGGTGCCATGCTTAGTTTTGATGTAACCGGAGGAGAAAAAGGCGCTTTTGCATTTTTAAACAATCTGAAACATATTAAATTGGCTGTAAGTCTCGGTGGCACTGAAAGCCTGGTAGAACATCCGTATAGTATGACACATTGTGATGTACCTGCAGAAGAGAAAAACAGGCTTGGGCTTACAGATAAAATGGTAAGGTTGAGTGTGGGTATTGAAAATCCGCAGGATCTGATATGGGATATTGAGCAGGCGTTGCTGTCAGTGTAAAAATTGCTGCAGTCTTAAAAGTTATAAAAATAAAGGAGGATATTTTTTTATAATAAAAGCCCGGCATATAATTTATGCCGGGCTTTTTCATCAAAGGATATTTTATTTTCTCGGAAATTCCAAAGCTGCCTGTGCTGCCGCCAATCTTGCAATTGGCACACGGAAAGGAGAACAGCTTACATAGTTCATTCCGATACGGTGGCAGAATTTAACGCTTTCTGCATCGCCTCCATGTTCGCCACAGATGCCTACTTTAAGATTAGGTTTTGTTTTGCGGCCACGTTCGGTACCAAATTTTATCAGTTCACCTACACCTTCCTGGTCAATGGTTTGGAATGGGTCATCATCCAGTAATTTTTCATCCAGGTATTTTGGAAGAAATCCTCCAACATCATCCCGGCTAAAACCAAAACTCATTTGGGTAAGATCATTGGTTCCAAAACTAAAGAAGTCTGCAACCGTTGCCATTTGCTCGGCCTTTAGGGCAGCCCTGGGTATCTCAATCATGGTTCCGTAGAGATAAGGAATTTTTTTCATCCTGGTTTTTTCCAATACCTCTTTATATACCCTGTCTACAATTACTTTTTGATGAATCAATTCGTTTACGGTACAGGTAACAGGTACCATGATTTCCGGGAAAGCTTTTTTGCCTGATTTTAATATTTCGGCAGTGGCTTCAAATATGGCCCTGATTTGCATTTCTGTTATTTCAGGATAACTTACGCCCAGCCTCACACCACGGTGACCCAACATTGGATTGTTTTCATGCAATGCCAATACCCTTCTCCTTAATATACTCATGCTGATACCTAATTCCTTGCTCAACTGCTGTAATTTGTCGGTATCATGTGGCACAAACTCATGTAGTGGAGGATCCAGCAAACGAATGGTTACCGGAAAACCTTTCATGGTATTGAGCGTGTCTTTCACATCTTTTTTTACGAACTTATACAAATCATTTAAAGCAGCTCTGCGTTCTTTTTCTGTTTTGCTTACAATCATTTTGCGAAGCAGGAATAAAGGCTGTTCGCTGTTTTCGCCATAAAACATATGTTCTGTGCGAAACAAGCCAATTCCTTCTGCTCCAAATTTCATACCCTGTGCAGCATCTTCAGGTGTTTCTGCATTGGTGCGCACGCCCATTACTTTGGTTTTGTCTACCAGCTTCATCAGTTTTTTGTAGGATTCGTTTTTATCCAGATCCACATCTACCAAAGCCATACTCCCCAGGTAAACCAAGCCTTTTGTACCATCCAAACTTAACCAGTCTCCTTCTTTAATATAAGTACCGTCGTTGGCTTTAAAAGATTTTGTTTCGCCATGTATTTCAATATCATTACAACCAACGATACAGCATTTACCCCAACCTCTTGCCACCAACGCCGCATGAGATGTCATACCACCCTTGGTAGTTAATATCGCCTGAGATTTATGCATACCATCCACATCTTCCGGAGATGTTTCTTCCCTTACCAAAATAACTTTTTCGCCTCTGCTTGCCCATTCTACGGCATCGTTTGAAGAAAATACCACACGTCCTTTTGCACCACCTGGTCCAGCAGGCAAACCTTTTGCAATTGGCCTGGTAACTTTTTGTACTTCAGGATCCAGCATTGGCAGCAACAGTTCCACCAACTGGTTAGGCGCTACCCGCATTACAGCAGTTTTAGCATCAATCAATTTTGACTGATACATTTCTGTGGCGATTCTTACCGCTGCAATACCATTGCGTTTTCCGATACGGCACTGCAACATATAGAGTGTACCTTTTTCTATGGTAAACTCAATATCCTGCATATCCTTGTAATGTTTTTCGAGCCTGTTTTGAATTTCAAATAACTGCTTATATACTTCCGGCATGGTTTCTTCCAATGTGGGCAAATGTTTGCTTTGGTCATTTTTAGAATAATCATTTACCGGTGCCGGCGTTCTGATACCTGCTACCACATCCTCTCCCTGTGCATTGAGCAGATATTCGCCATAAAATTTATTCTCACCATTACCCGGGTTTCTTGTAAATGCCACACCTGTAGCACTGCTGTCGCCCATGTTTCCAAATACCATAGCCTGCACATTTACTGCAGTTCCCCACTCATCCGGAATTTTTTCTATACGGCGGTATTCGCAGGCACGTTTTCCCATCCAACTGCTAAATACAGCTCCTATGCTTCCCCACAACTGTTCGGTTGGATCTTCGGGAAATGGTTTTCCCAATACTTTTATAATCGTTGCCTTAAAATCTTTTACCAATTCTTTTAATTCCTGCACGGTTATATCGGTATCAAATTTATAGCCTTGTTTTGTTTTAATTTTTTCCAGCTTTTCATCCAATACTTTTCTGATTCCTTTGCCACCCTTTGGTTCCAGGCCACCGGCTTTTTCCATCACCACATCTGCATACATCATTATTAAACGCCGGTAAGCATCGTAGGCAAAACGGGCATCACCGGACTGTTTGATTACACCCTCAATTGTTTTTTCATTCAGGCCAATATCCAGCACAGTTTCCATCATACCCGGCATAGATTTTCTGGCACCGGAGCGCACAGATACCAATAAGGGATTGTTTGCATCGCCAAATTTTTTGCCCATTTCCTTTTCTACTGCGGTCAATGCTTTTTGAGCCTGCACCAACAGTTCTGGTGGATATTTCTTTTTATTTTTATAATAAGCCGTGCATACTTCTGTTGTAAGGGTATAGCCAGGTGGTACCGGCAATTTTAGTTTAGGATGCCCGGCCATTTCTGCCAGGTTAGCTCCTTTACCACCTAATAAATTTTTCATGGACTCGTTGCCATCTGCTTTTCCGCCACCAAAATAATATACATATTTTGTAGCTTTTTTTACTTGTGCCATATGTGAATTTTAGATTTAAGAGTTTTGAAAAATGGTGAACATTTTTTAAGATGCTCACCATTTTTTAGTTGTAAAAATTTTGTGTCATGGAATTGGATACCACTTTAAATTCGCCATCTTTTCTAAGTATCTGGTAACAGTTGTTAATGGCCCTGATATTTGGATTAGACATGTGTTTTTCATTATAAGGAGCCAGCATATCAATTTCTGCCACTACTTTACCTGATGCATCCACCATCCTGGAAAATACCCGGTAACTAAAATGCCATGGATTTAATCCTTGATCGGCCTTGTCGCCTGTATAGGTATCATTAAACCCTTCAAATATTAATTCGGTTGTATGGGAAATGTGCTGTATTAATTGTTCGGTGATGTTTACATAAGTATCCATTTCTTTGTCTTTATGTATAATGCCGCTATCCCATATGGTATCGCCATTCAAAAAAATAACCAACCTGTTATCTACATGCTTGATATTGATCCAATACTCTTTTTTCATTTTATTTTGTTTTAGGTTATACTGTTTTTAAATTGAAGGCATGAAATTAAAATATACCTGAAATACAATACATGATTAAAGTCATTCCGGCATGTGATGTTAATTAATTATGATAGAAGGAAAGATCATGTTTTAAATGAAAAAGGGAAAGGTCAAAGGTGAAAGGTGAAAACTTCGAAGGACTATATTGTGAAAGGTGAAAGGTGAAAACTTCGAAGGGCTATATTGTGAAAGGTGAAAAGTGAAAGGTGAAACCTTCGTAGGGCTTTATGGTGAAAGGTGAAAGGTGAAAACTTTGAAGGGCTTAATGGTGAAAGGTGAAAGGTGAAAGGTGAAACCTTCGTAGGGGTTAATGGTGAAAGGTGAAAGGTGAAAGGTGAAAGGTGAAAACTTCGAAGGGCTTAATGGTCAAAGGTCAAAGGTGAAACCTTCGTAGGGCTTTATGGTGAAAGGTGAAAAGTGAAAGGTGAAAACTTTGAAGGGCTTAATGGTCAAAGGTCAAAGGTGAAAGGTGAAAACTTCGAAGGGCTTAATGGTCAAAGGTCAAAGGTGAAAGTGTCAAAGGCTTAATGGTCAAAGGTGAAAGGTGAAAACTTTGAAGGGGTTAATGGTGAAAGGTGAATATTTGTAAACTCAGTAGCTCAGTAAAAAATTCCCATTAGAAAGAACGTTAAACCTTAAACCCTTAAACGTTAAACCTTTTGAACCTTGAACCTCTCAAACCTTGCATTTCGCAAAACAACAGAGCAGCCAAATAGCTGCTCTGATTTCTCATAACGGATTAATACTTTTAAAGAAAAGATTTTAATCCCAATGTTTCAAAAGTATAATATCATTAAAGGCCTCACTTTTATACAAACAACATATGCACTCCTTCGCCCTGGCTATGTTTATAAAAATCGCCCACTGTAATTACTTCGTTTACTCCTTCATATAAATCATCTTTGGTATAATGAAACATATCCATGGCTAATTTACATGCCCACATTTTTACACCGGATGCAGTTAATATTTCCAGGAACTCCTGTATATCCGGCATATCAATTTTTTCCATTTCTTTTTTCATGTAGTAGGATGCCAGTGCTTCCATACCCGGCAGCCCGCCCAGCATGGTAGGCATGTGCATGGCAGGATTGCCTACCGTGGCCACATGCAGATGCTCCAGTTTCTTTTTATGAACTGCTTCCAGCCCAAAGAAAGTGAAAAATATTTCAGACTCTATCCCTTCCATACGGGCACCGTTGGCCAGTACAAAAGCGGCATATACATTTTCCAGGGTTCCTTTGGAGAGGATGATCATCATCTTTTTTATTGCTCCGTTTGTTTCGCTCATTTTTTTAAATTTTAAAGGGTTAAATACAACTTGCTGGTTTGGGTATGCCTGCAATTTTAGTAGCCGTTTTTAATGGTGCCATTGGAAATAACTGGTAGAATTCTTTAATATCCACTACCCCACTTTTTCCAATACGCCTGATGCTGAGTGCTACCTGGCCTTTATGCTCATTTTGCAAATAGTTCAGTACTTCCCAATGTCTTGGGGTTAAACTTATAGATGCTTCAGCAGCCAGTGCTTCGCCAACAGATTTATCCCATTGACTAAAATCGGTTAAATATCCTTCTTCGTTTACGGTAATTGTTTTACCTGCTATTGTTTGTTCCATGATTTGTTTTTTTATGATTAAATAATTTAATTATAATTTTTTCCGCTTTCAGACATTGTTGCCGATACAAAGGGTATATGTGTTCCTTTTAGTAATACATTCCAATAGATCCACCGAAAGGCCAGTTTACCCATATGATTCATCCTGCTTTCTTTTAGTAACCGTAATGGCCCGATACCTGCAAAAGGAAAACTTCCTTCTACCGGCTCATGTGTATAATTAAAATCTATCAACAATGCTTTGCCGCCACCTGTTTCAATAAAGCAGTTGGCATGTCCGTCAAATTCTTCTTTTAAAGGTTCACCTTTTACAAAAAGCAAAATGTTATCGGTTAATATTTCTGCCTCAAAGTGTGCAACAGAGCCTGCTTTGGATGCCGGTATATCACTGGCATCGCCCAACACAAAAATATTTGGATAAACTTTAGATTGCAGGGTAGCTTTATGAGTAGGTATATAATTTAAATCATCGCCCATGCCGGATCTTTCTATTAAAGCATCTCCTTTATTGGTAGGTACAGTTACCAGTATGTCAAAAGGAATAACCCTGCCGCCATAATCTACTATTTCCTTCTTCTCATTATCCACCAGGTCAATTGCAAAATCAGGTTCTATGTGAATGTTTTTTTCGGACAATAAATGTTCCAGTGCCTCTGTGGCTTTTGGTTTTGTAAATGCGCCGCTAAGGGGTGTTACGTAGGTAATCTCCACTTTGTTGCGCATGTGCTTGTGTTTGAAAAAAGAATCTGCTAAAAATGCAAACTCTAAAGGTGCCACCGGGCATTTGATGGGCATCTCGGTGATATGCACCACCAGTTTACCGCCTTCCCAATCTCTGAGTTTGTTTCTTAATGCCAGTGCTCCTTCAAAAGTGTAAAAATCAAAAACAGATTTTTGCCATTCAGCACCTTTCATGCCTTGTGTTTCTTCCGGTGCAATTTTTGCACCGGTGGCAATAATCAATATATCATAGGCCAATACATCTCCGCCGGTTAATTCTATTTTATTTTCTTTTGGCACTATCCTGCCAATCTGTTGTTTAATCAGTTTAACATTCTTTGGTATAAACTCTTCAATGGTCTTAATGATATCATCGGGAGAATAAATATCAAAAGGAAGAAAAAGATACCCAGGTTGATAATGGTGTTCTTCCCTTTCGTCAATAATACTTATCTGCCAATCGGGATGTTTAAGATGGCTGTGTAAATGATTCGCCATCATTGTACCTGCTGTGCCTGCACCGAGTATTACAAGTTTTTTCATGAGTGTTTTTTTATCTTATTATCAAAGTGTAAAACTCCTCCTAATTCCATTGTATTTGTATGACTATAACGGTAATACCGGATGATATTTATCATTCAATTATATGATATTTATCTGAATCTATCCATTAAGAATGCTGTGTAACTAATGTTACAAAAGGAGCGTTTTGTTTGTTGTAGTATTGCAGATTTACCCAACATTATTTTTTCTGATTAATAAATATTTTCTAAAGAAATATTACACTTAAAATTACCTTCTTTTCACACTTATTTATTTCAATTAATTTATTTCATATTCTGAAATTTTAATAATCAGTGAATGCTTTTAAACCCTTTACTGTATTGCATTATAGCCAATTTTAAACTTGATTAAACAGTCCCATAACAGCATCGGGCTTTTACTGATTATACTAAAATATTACACCATAATTAATGCTAATTTTCAGTATTTCAATTGTTGAATAAAGGCTCCTTTTTACACTAAATATTTACCATTTAGAAATCATGTTTTATATCATTTTTTTCAATGACAACCGTCAATCATCTGGTTGTTTTCCTGAATTATTTTTACTGAAAATTATTTATAAAAAGGCTGCATATTATGCAGCATTAAAAACTGAGTTATGAAAAAAATATTAATAACATTAGGATTTGGCACTTTGCCTTTTTTGCTGTTTGCACAAACGGGTCACATCATGCAGGGAATTGGAGCAAAAAATATGTCAATGGGCGGCGCTGCTACGGCTCAGCCAATTGATATAAACGGTGCATTGCAATGGAACCCGGCAGCAATAGCTGCATTTGATACAAAAATAGTATCTGTTAATGCAGGTTTTTTCTTTTCTTCTCCCGAATTATCTTCTACAGTTCCTACACCCGGCGGGCCCATGAGTGGTGTAACTAAAGACGACAGGAGTGCTTCTGTTATGCCTGCTCTTGCAATGGTGTGGGGCAAAAAAAACAGTAAACATACTTTTGGAGTGTCAGCCTTTGGTATCAGTGGTTTTGGCGTTACTTTTCCTGAAAGCAATTCAAATCCCATTAATATGCCTCAAAGCCAGGGCGGGTTTGGACGTATACAGTCTGACTATCAGTTGCTTCAGGTAGGATTTACCTATGCCTATAAAGTATCTGATAAATTTTCAATTGGCCTGGCGCCCACTTTCAATTATTCCTCTCTTGAACTTGCACCCAACCCATTGGCTTCTCCCAGCCCCACGCTTGGATATCCTGTAAGCAATAAAGCCACAGCATTGGGCATTGGCGGACAGTTTGGAGTATTTTATAATTCCGGTGAGGGTATTAAATTGGGCGCATCTTACAAAACAGCCCAATACTTTGAAAAATTTGATTTTAAGAACACTTATTTAAATGGAACAAGTGCACCCAATGTTGAATTTAAAATGAACTATCCGGCTATTTTATCTGCAGGAATGGGCTATTCAAATAAAACCCTTGATGCAGCCCTTGATTACAGATTTGTTAACTACAAAAAAACTGCAGGCTTTGAAGAAAAAGGCTGGACGAATACCTTTTCTGTTGCCGGATTTGGCTGGGAAAATATTTCAATTGTTTCTGCCGGTCTGCAATATAAAGGCATACAAAAACTTCCTGTAAGGGTTGGCTATACATATAGCACAAACCCAATCAGCAGTGAACTGGCATTTTTCTCTGTACCTGCAACTGCTGTTATAAAAAATGCATTCCAGTTGGGTTTTGGATATGAATTTAACAGCCGTACTACTTTAAATGCTGTGTACCATCATGGCTCCAGCAGCGGCAATACAAGCGGTCCTTTATTAAGCCCTATGCTGAAATCTGCAAGCAACCCTTATGGTGCCGTGCCCGGTAGTAATGTATCCTATAAAATGACAACAGACCTTATTATGATAGGACTTGATTATTCATTCTGAGGTAAATAAAAAAAAGAAAAAAATGCCGGATATTCTCCGGCATTTTTTATGAAATTAAATTTTAAAATTCTTTAGTGATATCAATAACATTTAATGATCCCGGGCATCAGGCTTGGAATAATTCGTAATAACCTCAATAAAGGCGAAACGATACTTTATCTCAATCAAATGCATGCTCAACAAAACCATAAATAAATGAGTTTTGTTTTTTTTATAATTATGTTAGCGGCTGTTAAATTGTCCAAAATGCCAAAGAATACCAGACGGGTCATGCATAAAACATTCTCTGCCCCAATCAAATTGCCGAACCTCCGTGAGCCTTACAGCCTGGTATTTAGTAGTGAGATCTAGAGCAAAAAGTTTTTCACGGTAATCATCAACATCTTCCACTTCTAAAAAAATCATGCTGTTGTCTACCCAGTCTTTAACAAAAGCATTTTGCAAATAAAACCCCAGGTTACCTGTTTTAAATAAAGACATATTATCAGACAATACAACTTCTTCAAAACCCAGCTCACGATAAAAACTTCTTGAAAGATCATAATCTTTCGCTCCTATGAATGGCCGGATGGATATGGCTTTATTGATCATTGTTCTATTATTTGTAATGAATGATATTTAAAATATTTTCTGATCCCGAAAAATAAAATTCACCCGCTTTTTGATGAGGTAGATTTTACCCCCAAATCTTTAAGGGCCATCCACCAACTTTTTAAAATTGCAGGTTGCTTATACCGGCAACGCCTGCACATGATCATGGTTATTCATAAAATATGCTCTTGCGGTTTACCATCCGATGCCGTAATCTTCCCCATGATTACTGCTTCCTCCCCAAAAACTTCCATGCTTCCAGTCAAACCAAATGGCATTGATAGGTCCGCTGGTTCTATCATCAAAAGAAAGGACGTATCCCATCTGCCTTAATTCTTTTCTAACCCATTCGGAAGTATTGCTGTGCAATAATAAATTGCCGGGCCTTGGCGCCCTGTC
>JBBRFX010000081.1:0-16830 GCA_038241275.1 Chitinophagales bacterium | reverse complement strand
ATATTTATCCAGTTCGTCCTGTGGCGGCCTGCCACTGGTAAAGCAATGCAGGTGTATTTTAATACCCTGCTTATGCAGCGATACGATCTTATAAAAAAGATCTACCACTCCACCATAATCCGCAGGCCAGGGAACATCAAGTGTAATAATATGTAAATGCTTATCCAAATATGTTTTTATAAAATGCAATTAATTTTATTTCTTCTTTTTGCCAGTTGAATATTTTGGAAGCTGTTTTACAATTTTGATGTAATTGCTGCCAATGATCTTCATTATTTAATAATTCATTTAAAGCTGTTGCTATTGTTATAGAATCAAGATTATCTATTAAAACAGCAATTTCCTCCAAATTGTTTATTTCTTCATACACAGGGTAGTTAACACATAACTGTGGTACGGCAGAATGGATATAATCAAAGAAACGGTTGGCTAGCGAATAATAATTACTCAGGGCTTCTTTTTCAAAAAGCGTAATGCCAATATAAGCCTTATTGGTAATCAATCTTAATTCGGCAGGAGCCAGCATGCCTTTAAAAATTATTTTGTCCTGCAAATGAAGATCCTCCACTAATTTTTTAGCCTGGTCTGTAAAATTACCTTCTCCGCAAATAACCAGGGGTGCATTTACCAATTGCATGGCAGGAATCAGGGTTTCAAAACTGCGCCCTTCATTTACGGCTCCCTGATATAAAATGAATTTTTCTTTTTCATCAGTTTGCCGGTCTTCATCATATAAGGCTATACTTCTGATTACTTTAAAATGGCGCCCATACATCCTTAAGAATTCATCTGCAATGGGTTGATTTACGGTATAAGCATCTTTAAAATGCGGGACTGTTTTTTGTTCTATCCATTTCCATATTTTATAAATGCCGGGGCGGGTAACAATTTCTTTCATTTCGCAAAACAACTCATGCGCATCATAAATTCTTTTAATTTTTTTAATGCGGGATATCCAGTAGCATGGGAGAATTGTATCAAGGTCTATGGCACAAATGCCATCCATTTTTTTAAACAATAAAAAAAAGAATAACCTCACATTGTATTCTGCATAAAACAATTTTCCTTTTTCAAAAATACAATGCAATCTTTTTTGTTTAAAGGGCTGCTCCTTTAATGTAATGGAACTTTGTATTTGCCTGCCCACCAGTGTTACATCATACCCTGCATTGGCCAACGTTGTACAAATGCGTATCATTCGCTGGTCGTATGAAAGATCGGTAGTAACTGTAAAAAAAATGGAAGGCAAAGTGGTTTTATTTTTGGCAAATAAAGGGAATTTATTTTAAATCTGCAGCAGCATAAATTTTTTCGATGATCTCTACAGTTTTCATTCCTTCCAGTGCACTGGCAAATTCGTGGGTGGGATCTTTGATGGCTTTTACCAGATTTTCATAAACCTTATCATGATTACTCATGCTGCCCTGGTAAAAACCATAGCTGTTGGCTGCTTGGCCTGCCGGTAGTTTTTCTATTGATTCGCCGGCAATACTTTGGTATTCCAGTTCATTTAAATACTGTCCTCCAATTTTTACCGTGCCATATTCTCCAAATATGGTAAAAGACCCTTCCATATTTTTATTAAAACTGTTTACAGTGTAATTTAAAGTGCCAATAGCTCCTCCAAGGGT
Source organism: Chitinophagales bacterium (assembly GCA_038241275.1). Classification (GTDB taxonomy): domain Bacteria; phylum Bacteroidota; class Bacteroidia; order Chitinophagales; family Chitinophagaceae; genus Ferruginibacter. Next base: position 15,199 of record JBBRFX010000081.1, on the reverse strand, counting down.
TTCAATTAAAACAACGCCACTATCTTCAATTTCGATCGTTGGATGTGCGTAATTTTTTTTTATGGCATTCACATTTTTTACATCACCCAACAACCAATACATCAAATCAATAAAATGGCTGAACTGAGTATAAAGGGTACCGCCATCCAATGTTTTGGTTCCTTTCCATGTATTATCGTAATACTGGTGGGGCCTGTTCCAGAAACAATTAATCTGGAAAGAAAATATTTTGCCAAGCCTGTCTTCGGTTAATAATTTTTTTACGGCTATTACCGGAGGGTTGTACCGGTTTTGTTTAACCACGTATAAATGCATCCCGGTATTTTGCGAAGCCTGCAACATTTTTTTTGCCTCTTCTGCATACAGGCAAAGTGGTTTTTCACATAGTACATGTTTGTGCGCTTTCAGGCTCAGGATGCTGTGTTTTGCATGAAGACCATTGGGTGTGCAAATGCTTACCACATCTACCGTTGGTTCGTTTGCCAAAAGCTCTTCAATAGTCAAATAAAGATTGGCATTATAAGCCTGTGCCAGTTCAAATGCATTGTCATAAACGGTATCACATACAGCTATAAGGTTACCCACCTTGCTTATTTGCTCTGCATGGCGGCGGGCTATTCTACCACATCCGATAATGGCAAACGATAGTTTCATTCCGCAAAAGTCCTGTTTTTTTGGCAATTAACCGGTATATAAAACTACCCGAAAAATTATTTTAAAAAGAGCATATGGGTTAAAGCTTTAATAAGTGAACGCCGTTTGTAAAACAATTTGCAAGTGTTATACATTATTACATATTTTGCTTTACCTAATTTCTTTAAAATTTAAATTATGCTAAAAAAGATTGTATTTGGTCAGGCCGATGCAAGAAACTATGAAACCGGCAGACAAAAAACTGCATTTATTGGAAGAATGATTCAATGTGATTTGCCGGCTGATTATGTGAAAAAGCAAAATCAAATTTTACAAACCATCAGCAAAAATGAAATAGACGGGTTGTCTAAAAAATACCTGGATATTGAAAAGATGAACATCCTTTTAGTGGGCGATAAGAAAAAAATCTTACCCGGCCTGCAAACGATGGGTTATGAAATTATTGAGCTGGATGCAGATGCAGTTTCGGTTAAATAAGGGTAATAGTAAAAAAAATATTTATTCAAAAGCGGCTACCCGGGTAACCGCTTTTGTTTTTTATAAAACGCCATCTTCATCCAGGCGCATCCTGTAAGCATTCATGGCGGTGGTGGCCAGTTTTTGTATAAGCCTGTAATTTACAATAAGGCCAACGGCTGCGCCAATGATGGGAATCATTTGGGCAAGTTTAGCCAGGTCAATATAATCCCTGTATTCCTGTTGAAATTTTCGCCATTCAAACTGGTTGATATCATTGGGTAATGAGGCCACTTTAATTTTCCAGTCAATCATTTGCATGTACACATTTTTCCTGTGTTCATGACTGCTGAATGCCAGTTGAAAAATATGAAGCAGGTAAATCCGTTCCTTATAATCTGATACATCATAACCATATTTTTGGGCTATATCAAAAAGCATTTTAATCTTAATCCCTATCAGTAAAGGAAAATCTGCAAAAGCCAATAATATTCCTCCAGCGCCTGTAATACCTCCTTCGGCAGCGGCTGTTTTTTTATACATTTCTATTCTCTCCTTTAAAATTGCTTCTGTTATTTCAAGTGAAGTTATTTCTTCCGGCTTTGCAGTTGTTACACCTGCACCAAAGAGCACTCCCTTAATCATCTGTTTAATAGCGCTGGTTATGGTAGTGTGTACTTTTTCAGGAATTATATCATTTATTTTAGTCTGAATTTTTTTTGATAAGCGGTTAAATGCAGAGGGGTTTCTTTGCATGGCTCTTTGCCATGCCCGCAATTCTCTTTTCGTTTTTTTATTGTAACTGTTCATATAAGTTAACATCCTGTGAGCAGAATGGGTAGATTGATTAGTAGTTGAATAAGTAAGTATTTTTAAGGGTTAAAAAACCAAAACTGTGTTTATCATTTTGCCATATCTCTTTTTTACGCTTGCTTTAAAACAAATTACAACTATTATAAAGAAAGTTTCATTTAAATCAATGGCTTTAAAATTGTCTTTGGTATCCCCATTATTGTAACCGGATGCAGCAAAGAGGATAATGGCATGTCAGTACCGTTGGTAAAACCTGGTATTGTTTTCTTTTATAAGAACATTTTTTCCTGAGCCAGGTAAGTGAATTTCATTCAAGACTGTAAATTTCTTTCAATGTCATTAATTTAATCTAAAAAAGGAAGGGATAAATACAAATTTTATACTACTTTTGCACCCACTTATAAAAGAAATTAAGACAACCGTTTTAAAAAAAAACAGAGAAATGCATTTAACAACAGAAAAAAAAGCAACAATTTTCACGAATTTTGGCGGCAAAGCTTCCAACACTGGTTCTATTGAAGGACAGGTAGCACTTTTAACAGAGCGCATCAATCACATTTCTAATCATCTGAAAACCAACAGAAAAGACTTCTCTTCACAAAGAGGTTTGATGATGATGGTTGGGCAGCGTAAGCGTTTATTGACTTACCTAAGCAAACATAACCTTAGTGGTTACAGAGCTTTGATTGAAAAATTAGGTCTTCGTAAATAAAATATTTTTATATGTATTCTGAATTATTCCCAACAGTTATTTGCCGTTGGGAATTGTTCGTTATACATACTTACTTTAATTGTCTGCAGGTTTTTCCTGTATGAATAAACTTTAATTTATGTCATTATTTCAACCAAAATCAGTAACATTTGATATAGGTGGTGGCCGTATGGTAACCATTGAAACAGGCAAAATGGCTCGCCAGGCTGATGGTTCAGTTACTGTTCGCCAGGGCAATTGTATTTTACTTGCAACTGTTGTTGCCAATAAAGAACCAAAGCCCGGCCAGGGATTTTTTCCGCTATCGGTAGATTACCAGGAAAAATTTGGTTCTGCAGGTCGTATCCCCGGATCGTTCTTTAAAAGAGAATCCCGTTTAAATGATTATGAAATTCTTACCTCAAGATTAATAGACAGGGCTTTAAGACCTTTGTTTCCCGAAGATTATTTGTGTGAAGTGCAGGTGTTGATTACCCTGATTTCATCTGACGACGAAGTAATGCCCGATTCAATGGCATGTTTGGCAGCATCGGCAGCTCTGGCAGTGTCAGATATTCCTATCCAGGAAATTATTTCGGAAGTGCGTATTGGAAGAATTAATGGCGAAATGATCGTTAATCCAACACGTTCTCAAATAGCTCAATCTGATTATGAATTTATAATTGCCGCTACTGATAAAAATATCATGATGGTAGAAGGTGAGAGTAATGAGTGCCAGGAAGAAGACCTTATTAAAGCAATTGAAAAAGGCCATGAAGCCATCCGCTTACAGGTAAAAGCTCAGGAAGAATTAAGAGACCTGGTGGGTAGTGCTGTTAAAAGGGATTATACCAAACCTTACAGAAATGAAGAGTTGAATGCTAAAATAACTGCATTTGCAAAAGATAAAGTTTACGCAATTTCTGCAGCAGCTTCTGCAAAACATCAAAGAAGCGATGCCTATGCAGCTTTAAAAGAAGAAGTGAAAACTTTTTTAGGAGAAGAATTACCCGATGAAGACAAAGCCTTGATTGGTCATTATTATGGCGAGCTGCAATACTATGTGGTAAGAGATATGATCTTAAACGATCGCAAACGCCTTGATGGCCGTGGTACAGACGAAATCCGTCAACTGGAAATGGAAATTGATAATTTACCAACTCCGCATGGTTCTGCTTTATTTACAAGAGGCGAAACGCAATCTCTAACTACAGTTACTTTAGGAACTCCTTTAGACGAATTGTTGATTGAAAGTGCCAACAAATCAGAATATGCCAATTTCTTTTTGCATTATAACTTCCCGCCATTTTCTACGGGTGAGGTAAAAATGATGAGAGGCGTAGGCAGAAGAGAAGTAGGGCACGGTAACCTTGCCATGCGTTCTTTAAAAAAGATGATGCCGGGAAACGATTATCCTTACACCGTAAGAGTGGTAAGTGATATCCTGGAAAGCAATGGCTCATCTTCTATGGCCACTGTTTGTGCGGGTTCGCTGGCATTGATGGATGCAGGGGTTCCATTGAAAAAAGCAGTGAGTGGAGTTGCAATGGGCTTGATAAAAAAAGATGATCAGTTTGCCATATTAACCGACATACTGGGCGATGAAGATCACCTGGGTGATATGGATTTTAAAGTAACCGGTACACGTGATGGTATTTGTGGTGTGCAAATGGATATTAAAGTAGATGGCCTGAGTATGGAGATAATGATGGCTGCATTGGAACAGGCCCGTAAAGGACGCTTGCATATATTGAGTGCAATGGAAAATTGTATTTCTGCTGCAAGAGCTGAAGTAAAACCACATGCTCCAAGAATGGTGAAGATTATTATTGATAAAGAATTTATTGGTGCGGTGATAGGACCCGGCGGTAAAGTGATACAGGAAATTCAGCGTGAAACCGGCGCTACAGTAAATATCGAAGAAGTAAATAACCAGGGCGAAGTAAGCGTTTTCTCTAAAGAAAAAGCAGGACTGGACAAAGCAGTAGCCTGGATCAATGGACTGGTAGCAGCACCGGTGGTGGGTGATACTTACGAAGGAACAGTAAAAAGCATTAAAGAATTTGGTGCGTTTGTAGAGTTTCTTCCTAAGAAAGAAGGTTTGTTGCACATTAGTGAAATAAGCTGGAAACGCCTTGAAACAATGAACGGCATTTTTAAAGAAGGTGATAAAGTAAAAGTGAAATTGCTGGATGTAGATTCAAAAACAGGTAAGTTTAAATTAAGCAGAAAAGCACTGATGCCAAAACCTGATGCTGCTCAATAAGCAAAATCGGATGTCAATATTATTTTTATAAATTACTTAACTGCCCTCCTAAAAAGGGGCAGTTTTTTTTACTTAACTAATTACATAAACAGGATGGATTATTTTATTTCGGTAAGTTTTAATACAAATGAAGAACAAACAGCCATGATCACTGCTATGCTTTTGGATGCAGGGTTTGAAGGAGTTGAAGAAAAGGAAAATGAAACCATCGCTTTTATTGCGGAAAAGAATTTTGATGAGGAAATATTAAAAACAATCTTTGAAAAATTTGATGTGCCTTATACTTTAGGGAAACTGGCACAGCAAAACTGGAATACCGATTGGGAGAAAAGTTTTGAACCCGTGCAGGTTGATAATTTTGCTTCAGTTCGTGCTTCTTTTCATCAACCGGTACCAGGCGTACTGCACGACATTATTATCACTCCTAAAATGAGTTTTGGTACAGGGCATCATGCTACTACTTTTTTGGTTATTCAGCAAATGGAAGCACTGGATTTTAAAGATCAGTTTGTAATTGATTTTGGAACAGGCACAGGAGTGCTGGCAATACTGGCCGAAAAATTAGGTGCAAAAGAAATTCTCGCCATTGATAATGATGACTGGAGTATAAATAATGCTAAAGAAAATTTAGCTGCTAATAACTGTCATAAAATTATTTTGCAAAAAGAAAATGAAATGATTGCAGATAAAAAAGCAGGCATTATCCTTGCCAATATCAACCTGAATGTGATTATTGCCAACATAGGAAACATTAAACAGGCATGTTTACCTCAAACAAAAATATTATTAAGCGGATTGCTTGTGCAGGATGAAAAACACATGACTGAAATATTAACAGCAAATGGGTTTAAAATATTAAAAGCTGTTAGTAAGAATAACTGGATAGCTATATTTACCCAGTTGATATAATGCAATTTTGGTATATCAAATTAACGTATCGGGCTGAGAGATTTTCCTTATTTTTGTTGTCCACTAAAGAACACAAATGAAAGAATTAATTCTCATAGGCTGTGCATATTTAATTGGTTCAATTCCCACCGCATTAATCATAAGCAGAAGATTTTTTGGTATTGATATCAGGGAATACGGTAGTGGAAATATGGGAGCTACCAATACCTTTCGGGTACTGGGTTCTAAGTATGGTACCATTGTGATGGTGATTGATATTTTAAAAGGAATTATAGCTGCTTCATTATATGAGTTGTTGCCATTTTATGGTGGCGATGAACTGCAACGCACTAATTTTATTATAGGCCTGGGTATGGCAGCTGTGATAGGGCATATTTTCCCCATTTTTGCCAACTTTAAAGGAGGAAAGGGAGTGGCTACTTTATTTGGTATGGTGCTGGCATTGCAGCCTGTAGTGGCTTTGAGTTGTGTAGGAGTTTTTTTATTCGTTCTTTATTTAACCCGTTATGTTTCTTTAAGTTCTATTTTAGCTGCATTAATGCTGCCTATTTGTGTGTTATGGATATGGAATGAAAACGAGGTGCTCTACAGAGTTTTTACGCTGCTGGTAGCCCTTCTCGTTATTTTCACTCATCAAAAAAATATTGGCCGCATACTCCGTGGTGTAGAAAGCAGGATACCTATCCTTAAACATAGAGACAGAAGAAAGTCACGCAAGAGGGGAGAGGACTAATACCCCGTTAATTTCATTTAAGATTTTTTGGTATGGCAATTGTTTATGTTAGTGTGACTAAACTTTAAACCATGAACAAATTATTTTTACTACTGTTAGCTATACCCTTAGCACAATCCTGTAGTACCAATGCCGTAACCGGTAGAAAACAACTCCAGTTATTTCCTGAATCTACTTTGCAGCAGGAAGCAGTTTCACAGTATCAATCTTTTTTAAGCGAAAATAAAGTGGTAAGTTCAGGCAATAGCCGTGATGCAGAAATGGTAAAAAGGGTAGGAGGCAGAATTGCATCTGCTATTACAACTTATTATAAAAGCAAATCAAACCCTGTAGACCTGAGTGGTTATAAATGGGAATTTAACCTGGTAGATAATAAAGAAGTGAATGCATGGTGTATGCCCGGAGGTAAAGTAGTAGTGTATTCTGGTTTGTTGCCGGTTACACAAAACGAAGCTGCTTTAGCGGTGGTATTGGCCCATGAAATAACACATGCCATTGCACAGCATGGTAATGAGCGTATGAGCCAGGTGGCTATTGCACAGGGCCTGCAGGTGGCGGGAAATGTGTTTACACAAAATAAGGCACAGGCAAATTCTATTTTCAACAACATATTTGGTCCGGCAGCTTCAGTTGGTGTATTGCTACCCAATTCCCGGAAGCAGGAATATGAAGCTGATCGCTTTGGGCTGATATTTACAGCAATGGCCGGGTACAATCCAAAGGAAGCTGTACCATTCTGGGAAAGAATGGCGTCCGCAGGGTCAGGTAATAAGCCACCAACGATGTTATCCTCTCACCCTGCAGACCAGGACAGGATTGCACAGATAAAAAAATATATGCCTGAAGCACTCTCTTATTACAAGCCAATTAGGAAGTAATACATAATTGAAATATTTTATAAAACAAAAAACTCTGCAGCTTTGCAGAGTTTTTTGTTTTATAATTTTTAAAAGCGCAATGTTTACCGTAACTTTGCAGACTGTTCAACGCTATTTGTCCTTCATATTTGTTTAACCCTTATATGTCTTCTCTAAACGGATAGCTTCTTCATTAATTTTAAACGCTTAAGTAATACTATGGCATTAGAAACTATGTTTGAAAAATTGCAACTTACAGACGAAAAACATCTTCTCATTCAAGGACTACCTTCTACTATTGAAAAGCAATTTTCTAAAGTAAATTTTTGCAAAAGTGTAACCCCGCTTTTAAGAAATCGTAGAATAGATTTTGCATTGGTGTTTGCTGTGAGTAGAAAACAGCTTACAGATATTGTTAATGATGTTGCACCCGCTTTGCAGGATCGGGGAAAATTTTGGGTAGCTTATCCAAAAATGTCGGCCAAAATTGCCAGTGATCTTTGCAGAGATGTAAATTGGGACATGCTTTCTAATCATGGATATGAGCCAGAGTGCCAGGTTGTTTTAGACAACGTATGGAGTGCTATGAAATTTAAAAAGAGTGCATTGGAACCAAAGATTCCAGCCCGCACCAAAAGAAGTTCAGCAGCTTTGCAGGTATAAAATAATTTGCTGTGGTTAAATAATTATATTCAAAGCAAGCATTTATTTGTAAATAACGGTACCCAGTTGACGGGTAAGCATAATTTCCATTTGCTTTAAATGCTGGTGTGTTTGCAGGAAGCTAATTTGTTCGTCAATAGTAGCAGCCTGTTGCATTTCCTGCTGATTTTCCAACATCATTTTTTTAATCTTGCGCAGCTTAAGATAGTTGAGGCAGGAAAAAACTTCCTCCTTAAATAGTTCTTCTCTTGTAGGAATATGCCCTTCATATTTATCTTTCCAATTGGGGCTTAATTCGGTATTTGTTTCCATAAGGTTTATCACCATGTCAGACAGTTCCCGGTCTTCATAATATAAAAAATTTTTGTCTGTAGGATTAAGTCCTTGCTGGTACCATTGTTTGTAAAGATCCAATACGTTTAGCAGAGCCTTGTTATCTATCATTTTATCCAGTTCATTTTCTTCAATTTCTTTAAAGAGAAAATTGGCTACTGTTATCGTTTCATCCCATTGCAAAAAACCAAATTCCAACAGGCTGCGTATCATTGCTCTTTCGTTCAGTTCATCCCTGTTTAGCAGCAGATCTGTAGTAACTTCAGAAAATTCTCCCGGGGTACCTTTGGGTAAGGTTGTACTTGCAGCCGCATTAAAATTTTTACTTTCTTCCTTTGATATTTTATCCCTTAAAATTTTATTCACAAGTGCATTTAAACCTGTTTCTTCAATTTTTAATATTTCCGAAACCTGTTTAATATAATCCTGCCTTCGGGTAAAATCTTCGGCCCTGTTTATTTTTGCAATCGTTTCGGCAATCTGGTTTACGATTACAGATTTTTTGCTGCTGTCGTTTCCTGCATCCGTTAATGCTATTTCCAGTTGAAAGAGTATAAAATCTTTCTTGTTGTTTTTTACAAATTCCTGAAATGCTTCTGCCCCAATTTTATTTACATAACTATCAGGGTCTTCCTTGTCTGGAATTAAAACCAGTTTTACATTCAGCCTTTCTTCCAGCGCCAGGTCCAGGCCACGGAGCGCAGCTTTAATACCGGCGCTATCTCCATCATATATAATCGTAAGATTATTACAATATTTTTTTACCAGCCTCAACTGATCTGTGGTAAGGGATGTGCCACCACTGGCCACCACATTTTCTATTCCTGCCTGGTGCAGGCTCACCACATCTGTGTACCCCTCTACCAACAGGCACTCATCTGCTTTATCAATAGCCATACGGGCAAAATAAGAACCATATAAAATTTTACTTTTAATATAAATCTCATTCTCCGGCGTGTTAATATATTTGGGGGCTTTATCATTTTTTTTAATGATCCTTGCACCAAAACCTGCTATTTTTCCACCGGGATTATGAATTGGGAAAATAATACGTCCACGATAATTGTCCTGAAATTTATCATCTCTCTGTGTTACCAGTCCTGTTTTAATTAAGAGATCAGTATTATACCTGGCTGCAATGGCGGCAGAAGTGAAGCTATCCCTTGTTTCAGGATTATAACCTAATTGAAATTTTTTGATGATGTCTTCCCTAAAGCCACGCTCCTTTAAATAACTCAATGCAATGTCCTGTCCTTCATCTGTGGTAAATAACACATTGCTAAAAAACTGCTGGGCAAAACTGTTGATGATGAATAAACTTTCAGAAGTTTGTTGCTGTAGTTTAAATTCAGGACTCACCGCCGATTCTTCTACCTCAATATTATATTTATTAGCCAGCCACCGAAGTGCTTCTACATAACTGTATTTCTCTACATCCATCAAAAAGCTAATGCTGTTGCCGCTTTTTCCACAACCAAAACATTTGTAAATTTCTTTGGTGGGAGATACCGTAAAAGAAGGTGATTTTTCGTTATGAAAAGGACATAGGCCAAGGTAGTTGGCACCCCTTTTTTTGAGTTTCACATAAGTGCCCACAATATCCAGAATATCTACCTGGCTCTGTATTTTTTGTATGGTTTCCTGGCTAATCAATTTATTAAAATAAGGTATAAAATTAAGAACTATCCCGCATTGTTAAGAATATAGCAAACTTTAACCTGATGTTTGTCAGTTTATGTAAATTAATCAGTTTATTAATCATATAATTTACAATAAACAAATACCTTTAGTAACTCTAAATTAAATGATAAACATGAAAAAAATTTCTATTGCATTCCTGCTGTTTTTATTCAGCTTAAACAGTATGGGACAAAACCTGGACGACATCAATAAAATGATGGAAAAGCAACAATTCAAAGAAGCTAAAACAGCAATTGATGCATTTTTGACTGATCCTAAAAATAGCGCCAAATCTGAAGGCTGGTATTTTAAAGGAAGAATCTATAATGCGCTTTCCTACGACAAAACTACACCTCATGCAGATGCCTACGAATTGAAAATGCAGGCATTAGATGCGTTTAAAAAAACGCAGCAGATAGATACTAAAGATATAAGGCTGAAAGTGGAAGGATATAAATCTTATTTGGATATTTATTATGGCTTATTTGATCTGGGGGCTAATTTCTATAATGAAAAACAATTTGACAAGGCATTTAATGCTTTTAAAAATGCTTTGGAAGTAGAAAACTTTATTTTAACCAATAAATTCGATTTTCCCGATGCAAAGTTGTATCCACTGGATACCGCACTTGTTTTAAATACAGCGATCGCTGCAATGCAATCAAAAAATGAGGAAGCCACTATTTTCTATTACCGTAAGTTGACAGATGGGAATGTAGCAGGAGATAACTACAGGGATGTATATGAGTATCTTGCTGATTTTTATAATAAAAAAGAAGATGCTGCAAATTTGCAGGCCATTATTGAAAAGGGCAAAAAACTCTATCCTCAAAGCGATTATTGGGTAATCCTTGAACTTGAAAATCTCAGAAAAAAAGGAGATCAGCCAGCATTATTTGCCAAGTATGAGGAGATGATGGCTCAAAGTCCCACCAATTATGTAGTTCCTTATAATTATGCTATCGAACTTTTTAATAGCATTTATGGTCATGATGCAAAACCTGCAGATGAGAAAGCTTCCAAAGCCAAATTAACTGAGGTTTTAAATAAAGCCATTGCAAATGATAAAGGAAAAGATGCTACCATTTTAATGACAAAGCATTTGTATAATTTGAGTTCTGATTTAAGCATCGCCGCCAATCTTGTAAAAGGTACCAAACCGGAAGATGTAAAAAAGAAAGCCGACCTGGTAGTTCAAACCAAAAAACAAATGGATGAGTTTTTGGAATATGCTAAAATGGGCGTTACTTATTTTGAATCTCAGCCAACGCTTAAGCCAGTGCAAAGAGCCACTTTCCAGGAATTGCTTACCAATATGAGCGAGATATACAATTACAAAAAAGACGCTAAAAGCGCCGCAGAAATTGATAAGAAAAAAGCAGCGTTATAAATATTCCTTTCAAAATAAATTACCAATAAAAAAGGTTGCAGTAAAATGCAACCTTTTTTAAAATCAATTATCTGAATGAATTAATTAGATCTCCTTATCTGGAATTGGTTTCCTTGTCCTCCGCCCATCATGTTTCTCATTTCTTTCATGGGCTTCACTTCAAAATCTTTCGGTATTTCAAATTCTTTGTCTGCTATTTCTTTGGTTAAATCTACCTTGGTTACTTCTACAATCATCGTTCTGTTTCTGCGCATTTTAGTTTCGTAGCCCATCACAAAGCCATCAATTTTTTCCATGCTGTTGGTAGTTGTTGCAGCACCACCCATTGCCATGCTGAATCCGCCGCCTACAGAACTTATATTCTTTACTTTAAATTCCGGGCTGTACCACACAATCGCAGTATCTTTTACAAGACCTAATAATCTTGTAGTAACCAGGTATGCTTTTTTACAATTATAACCTGCAATTTTTTTTGTTTCTTCTGTATAACTCACTTCCACTGTAGGTGTTTCCTGCGGCCGTCTTTGGGTGGCTGCAGAATCTTTTGACCTTGCCTGCATCATACTATCCATCGATTTTCTCATTTCTGCCTGTTCTTCATCTGTTGCAAAAAAACCGGTTTTATTACCCATCATTTCTATAAGGGTAGTGGTGAGTTTGGTTGCATTATTTCTGATAATGGTGCTGCGGCCCATATCTGACTTGATAACCGTTTTTACCATATCGTTCTTAACCTGCGTTACAGACTTTGTTTCTCCATCACCAAAGTTTCTAAACATTCCTCCACCTCCGCCCTGTCCCTGTATGTTGGTTACATCCTCATCTTCGGGAGCAATCACATTGGTAGTGGTATTAATAATTGCCTGGCTATAAATCTTTGGTTGCGCCACAGCAGTAACAGAGCATGCTACCAGTGCAAAAAATAAAATTTGTTTCATGGTTGTTTTTTTGTGCGCCAAAAATAATGGCTTTATACGAAACTTGCCGTAATTCATCCTTATTGTAATTTATTTAACAGCTAAATTGTTTTCATTTTATCTGCTGCGTTCATACACCAGCTAAGTTCAGCAAGAAAAGAAGCGGCACGTTTATCAGTGGCTTCTTTATCTGTAGCATTGCCGTTTTCATCAAATCCTTTTTCAACAAATGGCACCGGAAACATAACCGGTACCGTCCATGCACCTATTTTCCAAAGTGAAAATTGCAGGGAGGTAATTACATTCATGCCGCCAAAAGGCCCGGCAGAAACAGTTGCAATGGCAATAGGTTTTCGATGCCATTCTTTGAGCAAAACATCGATTGCATTTTTTAAACTGGCCGGATAACCGCCATTGTATTCGGGGGTTACCAATACAATGCCATCTGCCGATTTTATTTTGTTGGCAAATTCAACCAATCCGGCGGAGGGTTCTTTCAAAAAACTAAGCCGTTCATGAAACAAGGGGAAATCATAGCTTTCCAGGTCCAGTAATTCAGCTTCACCTATATTGTTTTGGGTAATATATTGGCTAAAATACTTTGCTACACGATCGCTTTTTTTGCCGACCCTTATGCTACTGGAGAGGATAATTATTTTTTTCATGAAATTAATTTTAGTTATGCTGTCAAAAAAAATGAATAGAATTAGCCTTTAAAATATGAGTAAATATTTAAATTATTTATTTATCATATGGTTTATTGTAAAGATGACATTTTATAAGTACAAAACTGTGTAAAAACTGTGTATAATATGAAGCTAACCACATACTATTCAAGCTGTTTTTTTCATCCATTCCACTATATTTACCGCCCAAATATTTTATAACTGCAAAGGGAGAGCATATATACATTTATGCATATAACTGCTTATCTACTTTTTCCTAACAGTGCATTTATATCAGGCATTTTCTTGTAGGTTTGCCGTCATACTTAAAATTTAGAAAACAGTGCGTTTAAAGAGTTTAGAAATTAAAGGATTCAAGAGTTTTGCCGATAAAACCGTACTCAATTTTGATGAAGGGATTACCGGTGTTATTGGTCCCAATGGCTGCGGTAAGAGCAATATCATAGATAGTATCCGCTGGGTAATAGGAGAGCATAAGATCAGTAACCTGAGGAGCGAAAACCTGGAAAGCCTGGTGTTTAACGGAAGTAAAACCCGCAGTGCAAGTGGATTGGCAGAAGTGAGCCTTACATTTGAAAATACCAAAAACCTGTTGCCTACCGAGTTTAATACGGTAACGGTTACCCGTAAATATTATAAAAGCGGTGAGAGTGAATACCGCCTAAATGATGTGGCCTGCCGCCTCAAAGACATTCACAATCTTTTTATGGATACCGGTATTAGTACCGATAGTTATGCCATTATAGAACTGGGCATGGTGGATGATATCATTAAGGATAAAGAAAACAGCCGTCGTAAAATGCTGGAACAGGCTGCTGGTATTACCATTTACAAAACCCGTAAAAAAGAAGCTAAGCTAAAACTGGATGCTACAGAACAGGATTTGGCCCGTATAGAAGATTTGTTGTTTGAAATAAACAACCAGCTAAAAAGTCTGGAGAGCCAGGCAAAAAAAGCTGAGAAGTATTTTGAAATAAAAAAAGATTACAAAGAAGTAAGCATAGAGCTGGCAAAAGCTGCACTGGAAGGATTTAACATCACTTATAAGGATCTGAACGAACAGCAACAACAGGAAGTAGACAAAAGGATAGAACTGGAAACAGCCATCGCCAAAGAAGAAGCAGGACTGGAACATGAAAAGCTTGCTTTTGTAGCAAAGGAAAAAGCATTGCACCAGATGCAGCATACTTACAACGAAATGCTGGATAAGGTGCGTAACAAGGAAAATGAAAAGAACCTTGGCAGTCAGCGACTGGTTCATTTAAAAGAAAGAAAGGCAGGGCTCGATGAATTTCTTCAAAAATCAGAAGGGCAAATGAAAGGCCTGGAAGAAAGTATCAGCTTTACCGGCACTCAAATAAAAGATGAAGAAGTAAAACTGGAAGAACTGGAAGAAAAACTGCAGGATCTAAAAGATGCAGTAGAAGATAAACGCAGGGTATTTGACGATAAACGCAGCAGCATTGATGCCATGCGCAGAGAAAACCAGGCCATCCAGCGCAACCAGTTTGATGCAGAAAAAAAAGTAGCTATTGCAGATACTTCTATTCAAAACCTCAATCGTACTATCCTGCAGATACAGGAAGAAAAATCGCAGCGACAGGCACAACTGCTGCAACTGGAAGCAGAGAAAAAAGAAAAAGAATCAGAACTGGAGAATAAAAAAACTGATCTGAAACAATTACAGGATCAGCACGAGTTTACCAAAGAACAGATTTTGCAAACGCAAAATCTTATGGAGGGGCTTCGCAATAATTTGGCAGAAGAGAGCCGTAAGCTCGATTCGAAAAAGAACGAGCACGACCTGCTGAAAAGCCTGGTAGATTCTATGGAAGGTTACCCGGAGAGTGTAAAATTTCTGCATAAAAACCAGGGATGGAATCACAATGCTCCGCTGTTATCAGACATTATTTATGTAAAAGAACAATACCGTGCCGCAGTAGAAAATGTGCTGGAACCTTACCTTAACTATTATGTGGTAAATAACCTGCAGGAAGGTTTGCAGGCCGTGCATTTACTGGATGATAATAAAAAAGGGAAAGCTAATTTCTTTTTGCTGGATAAGTTTGAAGCGCCTGCCGCATTTCATCAGCCTGCAGGCACCATACCTGCATTGGATGTAGTAGAAATAGATGCACGCTACACTAACCT
>JBBRFX010000080.1:0-16955 GCA_038241275.1 Chitinophagales bacterium | reverse complement strand
TTTCTACTACATCTTTCTTAAATGCCATATATAAACTCCTTTTAATTAATCAACCCTGTAATTGAGGAGATCAAAACAAGATTGTACGTGATAAATATTTCTGAATTTCAGTTTCAGAATCGGATGAAGATAGGTTTTTTTCGTTTGTAACAAGGGCCACTCATGATATTTTCTAAATCTATCAAATTAACTTGCTGAAATTCAACTGTTTAATAAATGTTAACATTTTTAACTTTATGCTTTTGCTATTTTAGGCTGGTTTGCTGCTTCATTCCTAAATACTACAACTCCATCAAAAACATCCACCAAAACTGGCTTTGTTTTATCAATATCTCCAGCCAAAATTCTTTTACTCAACTTATTTACGATTTCTTTTTGAACCAATCTTTTTAAAGGCCTTGCACCAAATTGAGGATCGTAACCATTTTCTGCCAGGTAATCCAATGCATATTCGCTAAACTGCAAATCAATACCGTTTTTTGCAACCAACTGACGTAAATCTTCTAATTGAATTTTAATGATGCCCTTAATTTCATTTTTCATCAGGGGCTGAAACATGATGACTTCATCAATTCGGTTTAGAAATTCTGGTCTAATGGTTTGCTTTAATAACAGCATTACTTCTACTTTTGTTTTGGCAACAACTTCTTCTTTGTTTTTTTCTGTTACGTTTTCAAAATTATCCTGTATCACCTGGCTGCCCATATTACTGGTCATAATGATGATGGTATTTTTAAAATTCACTACCCGTCCTTTATTATCTGTCAATCTTCCATCGTCCAGTACCTGTAATAATACGTTGTACACATCGGGATGTGCTTTTTCAATTTCATCCAGCAACACCACAGAATATGGTTTGCGTCTCACCGCTTCCGTTAGCTGGCCACCTTCATCATATCCTACATAACCCGGAGGCGCTCCCACTAACCTGCTTACAGAATGTTTTTCCTGATATTCGCTCATATCAATCCTTGTCATCATCGCATCATCATCAAACAAATAATTGGCCAACGCCTTGGCAAGCTCGGTTTTACCCACACCCGTTGTACCCAGGAAAATGAAGGACCCAATTGGTTTTTTGGCATCCTGTAATCCTGCACGGCTGCGGCGTATAGCATCTGATACTGCTTCAATAGCTTCATCCTGCCCCACTACCCTTTTATGTAATTCATCTTCCAGGTGCAGGAGTTTCTCCCTTTCACTCTGCAGCATTTTTGCTACCGGTATACCTGTAGCTTTTGCAATGCTTTGAGCAATATCTTCTGCATCTACCTCTTCTTTTAATAATCTTTTTTCTGAAAGGGAAGATAACTGGGTCGTTAACTGGTTGATTTCTGTTTCCTGGTCTTTTACTTTACCATACCGAATCTCTGCTACTTTGCCATAATCACCATTTCGTTCCGCCTGTTCTGCTTCCTGTTTCAGTTTTTCAATAGCTGCTTTGCCATTCTGAATTTTTTCTACCAGGTCTTTTTCTTTTTTCCATTTAGATTTATAGGTGTCTCTTTCTACAGAAAGATTGGCAATTTCTGTATTGAGATCTTTGAGCTTCGATTCGTCATTTTCTCTTTTAATAGCTTCTCTTTCTATTTCCAATTGCCTGATTTGTCTTTCCAGTTTATCAAGGTCTTCGGGCATACTGTTCATCTCCATTCTTAGTTTGGCCGCACTTTCATCAATCAGGTCAATAGCTTTATCGGGTAAAAAACGATCGGTGATATATCGGTGGGATAATTCAACCGCAGCTATGATTGCTTCATCTTTTATGCGCACATGATGATAAGTTTCGTACCTGTCCTTTAAACCACGCAGGATAGATATTGCATCTTCAGTTGACGGCTCATCTATGTTTACTTTTTGAAATCTTCTTTCGAGGGCTTTATCTTTTTCAAAAAATTTCTGGTATTCTGCAAGTGTTGTAGCACCCACTGCCCTTAATTCACCCCTGGCTAATGCGGGTTTTAAAATATTAGCAGCATCCATTGCGCCATCTCCACCACCGGCGCCTACGAGTGTATGAATTTCGTCAATAAATAAAACGATTTCTCCATTGGCAGAAGTAACTTCCTTTACAACAGATTTTAGTCTTTCTTCAAACTCTCCTTTATACTTAGCACCGGCAATGAGTTGTCCCATATCCAATGCATAAATAACTTTTGAGCGAAGATTTTCAGGAACATCTCCATTAATAATTCTCATGGCTAACCCTTCTGCAATAGCAGTTTTACCCACACCGGGTTCACCTACAAGGATGGGATTGTTTTTAGTTCGGCGGCTAAGGATATGTAATGTTCTGCGTATCTCTTCATCCCTGCCTATTACGGGATCCAGTTTGCCCTGCCTTGCCATTTCGTTCAGGTTTTTTGCATATTTATTTAATGCATTAAACTGAGTTTCCTGAGTTTGGGAAGAAACGGTTTCTCCCTTACGCAATTCTTTGATAGCGGCAATCAATCCTTTTTCCGTAAGCCCTGCATCTTTCAACAACTTAGCACTGGCATCATTACCCTGCAAAATGGCTATGAGCAAATGTTCGGGAGTTACAAACTCATCTCCAAATGTTTTTAAAACAGATCCTGCTTTTAACACAACACTATTGGCATCCCGCCCCATTGCCTGTGCAGGTTCGCCTGTAGTAGTTGGTAATTTAGCCAACAGCTCTTGAAGTTTTGATTGTACGAGATTGATTGTTACATTATTTTTTTTGAGCAAATACTCTATTGGAGAATCTTCCATATCCAACAGCGCTTTTAAAAAATGTTCTGTTTCAATATTTGGATTCTTATTATTATAAGCCAACTGTTGTGCCGACTGCACTACTTCAGATGCTTTAATGGTGAAATTATTTAGGTTCATATGGTCAATTTATTTATAAATGATTTCAAATAAGGCTGCAAAAGAATGTCCAAAGAAATAATTAAGATATTTTGACATATAAAATACTATTGTACTGACTGCATAGCAGTTAAATAAATGCGTATATGCTATTTTATCATTGCAATTTTTTAACATGCGAATTTTGTAAGCGTAAATGGTGAATGGTGAATATTACAACTTTAACCATTCACAAGTTGATGCGTCATTTTATTCTTAACATAGTAATACATCTTATTTGTAGGCATACTTCTTTAATGTAATATGAAGGAAATATTAGATTTTTAATAATCCATTAAAATCAATGTAATTAATATAATTTTGCCGCTTAATTTATCCCGATAAAGCATGAGAAAATTAGCAATGAGCATTTTGCTACTGAATACTTTTTTTACTGTATCTGCACAAAATAAAAGCAAACTGATTGATGGAATGTATATCCAGTGGGGATACAATACAGAATGGTTTACCCAAAGTAATATACATTTTAAAATGGCCAATGGGGATAATTTTACCCTTCATAAAGTCACAGCACATGGTAAGCCGGATATGGATGCCATCCTTAAAAAACCGTTGGAAATTTCTATTCCTCAATACAATTACCGGCTGGGCTTTTACATAAACAAACAACATAGTAAAGCCCTTGAATTAAATTTCGACCATATAAAATATGTGGTTACTGATGGACAAAAAGTAAGGGTAACAGGTAATATTGATGGTAAACCTGTAGATGCTGACAGTATCTTAAATCCTGCAACTTTTCTACACCTTGAACATACAGATGGCGGTAATTTATTGCATATAAATTATGTACAACAAAATACCATTTTAAAAACGGCAGATAAAAAAAGGGCATTGATCAATTTATTATGGAAGGCCGGTGCAGGCATTAATATACCCCGCACCGATTTTACATATCGTGGAGACCGGCTGAATAATAATTTTCACATTGCAGGATACAATATAAGTGCCGAAGCAGGCGCCCGTTATTATCCGTTTAAAAAGATTTTTTTAGAATTTACCGGCAAATCAGGCTATGTAAAATATATTAATGCACTTGCTAATACAACGCAGCTAAAAGGTAGTCGTGTTACTCATGGTTTTGGATATATTGAATTGATTGGCTTAATAGGATTTGACATAAATTTTTAAAAATGCATTGAATTTTACAAAAGCCCTGTTTAACTAACAGGGCTTTTGTAATTTTATACCAAATAACTATGGATGTATGTACGAAAACAAAAAGCAAGCATTAGCGCCTACCAGTATTTTTTATCAACGAATAAGAAATAACATTCTATTAGCCACCCTTATTATTATAGTCAGTTTGTCTATTGGAGTGCTTGGCTATAAGTTTACAGTGCCGGAATTTGACTGGTACGACAGCCTGTTAAATGCTTCCATGATATTAAGTGGTATGGGACCTGTTGTGGATTCTAATATTGTACTTACAAAAGCTGCTAAATTGTTTGCCTCTTTTTATGCATTATTTAGTGGCATTACTTTCCTCTCTACCTTTGGCGTTTTAATAGCGCCTATTTTACATCGTTTCTTTCATAAATTACATGTAGACGAAAGCGATGATTAACACATGACAACCCATTTAAAAAATACCGACCTGGTTAAACAAACAGCCAGCAATTTGGGTTTTGATTTTTGCGGAATTGCAAAAGCACAATATTTAAATGAGGATGCCCGCAGGCTGGAAACATGGCTTAAAAAAAATATGCATGGTACGATGCATTATATGCAAAATCATTTTGAATTAAGGGTTGATCCACAAAAACTGGTGCCTGGTGCAAAATCTGTGATAACATTACTCATTAACTATTTTCCTGAAACAACACAACCTTTAGCAGCTCCAAAGATTTCTAAATATGCGTATGGCCAGGATTATCATGAAGTAATCAGAAAAAAACTAAATGAATTTTTGCAAATTATAAGAGGAGCCATCGGCGATTTTAATGGCCGGGGATTTGTAGATAGTGCGCCTGTACTGGAAAGAGCATGGGCACAAAAAAGCGGCCTTGGCTGGATTGGTAAAAACGGTAACCTGATTAATAAAAAAAACGGATCATTTTTTTTTATTGCTACACTTATTACTGATATTGAACTAAAAGCTGATGATGCTTATGCAAAAGATTATTGTGGCAGTTGCACAAAATGTATAGATGCATGCCCAACGGAAGCTATACTGCCGGGTAAAGTAGTGGATGGCAGTAAATGTATTTCGTATTTTACCATAGAATTAAAAGATGCTTTGATACCAGAGCAGATGAAAGGCAAATTTGATAACTGGTTATTTGGTTGTGATGTATGCCAGGATGTGTGCCCATGGAACCGATTTTCTACTCCACACACCAATGAATCTTTTAAACCTAATGAATCTATTTTGGCATTTACTAAAAAAGATTGGGAGGAACTAACAGAAGAAAATTTTAAAATAATATTTAGTAATTCCCCAATCAAAAGAACAAAATTTGCCGGCATACAACGCAACCTGAAATTTATACAGCCATCATGAATAAAAATATTGAACAATTAAATATCATTGCCGGCAAACAACATCGAAACATTATCGGGCTAATGAGCGGCACTTCCCTGGATGGACTGGATATTGCTTTGTGTAAAATTGAAGGCCATGGAATAAATACGAAACTAACCTTAAGACATTTTGCTACTGTTCCGTATAATGATGATTTTAAAACAGAGGTAAAAAGCATTTTTTCAAAAGAAGAAGTGAATTTGCAAAAACTTTGTTTGCTAAATGAATGGATTGGCAAACAACATGCAACCATGATAAATGAATGTTTGAAGGAATGGAAAATTAAATCAACAGATATTGATTTAATTGCCAGCCATGGGCAAACAATTTACCACGCTCCATTATCATTGCACGGATTGCAAAAATTTGGCAATGGCACTTTGCAGATAGGTGATGGAGATCACCTGGCGGTAAATACAGGCATCATCACCCTGAGCGATTTTAGGCAAAAACATATTGCGGCTGGCGGCGAAGGCGCTCCGCTGGCGGCTTATGGCGATTACCTTTTATTTAAAGAAACAGACACGGATGTTATATTATTGAATATTGGGGGTATTGCCAACTTTACTTATTTGCCTGCAAATGCAACCGACGGCAGCATGTTCAGCTCAGATACAGGCCCGGGTAATACCATGATGGATGGATGGATGCAGCAAAACTTTGCTGGTGAATTTTATGACAAAGATGCCGACCTGGCAAAAAAGGGAAAAGTAAATGAAGCACTTTTAAAAAGTTTACTTAAAAATGATTTCTTAAATAAACCACTACCCAAAACCACGGGACCCGAATTATTTAATCTTGCTTACCTGGATAAAGCAAAACAGGATGCAGGCATAGAACAAATTAGTATAGTGGATACCATGGCCACATTAAATCGTTTTACTGCGTGTACGATTGTAGATGCTATTAAACCTGTTATAAAAAACGGTTACTGTAAAATCTATGTGAGCGGAGGTGGTATGCATAACCCGTTATTGATGGATTATATTAAAATAAATCTTACTGGTACAGTGATAGAATCAACACAGAAAAAAAACATCAACCCCGATGCAAAAGAAGCCATTTTGTTTGCTATCCTGGCTAATGAAGCAGTAGCTGGTGATGCTGAAGATTTTCCGGCAGGGCTTAAAAATTTCCCTAATGTGAGTATGGGCAAAATAAGTTTCGCTTATTGAGGCAAACTGTTTTCGGCATAAGACTTTAATGCATTCAGGGCTGCTTCATAACCTGGTCCGGTAATCTGGGTTACAAAAATACCTGCAAACTTTTCCCATGGATACCATTTTAAACGGGTAAGCGCTGTCCATTCTACCTGGTAACTACCGCTGTCTTTTAAAGGCAAAACAACGATGGAATTTTCTACAGGATTTTCTCCCGAACGGGACAAATTTAATTTGATGCCCTGGTCAAAAACTTCTGTAATGGTCATTTTATTTTTCTTGCCGGCCAAGCCCCATTCTATTGATGCATTTACACCATCAGAAGGTTTACTGATTCTAATATTGTTAGTATCATTGGAAAATATGGGATGCCAATGTTTCCATTGGTTAAAATCTTTTAAAGTTGCGACGATCTTTTGCTGTGATGCATAAATCACAAC
Organism: Chitinophagales bacterium; assembly: GCA_038241275.1. GTDB lineage: Bacteria > Bacteroidota > Bacteroidia > Chitinophagales > Chitinophagaceae > Ferruginibacter. Next base: position 9,936 of record JBBRFX010000080.1, on the reverse strand, counting down.
TCCTTTTGACGTAAATACTTTGGATGGTATCAGTAAAGAAAACAAGGTGACAACTACAAATAAGCCTGTTAGAGCAAGTAAAAACCCTTTCACTAATTTCATTTTATTCTTTTAATTATTCCCATTTAAAAACTTTTGTAGCTACAATATAAGCTGCTATAGTCCACAATAATAAAATTCCTATTTCCCCTTTCACATCCCAAAGGTTATGTCCTTCAAATGCTACACTTCGCATGGCTTCGTTTAAATGTGTAAGTGGCATTGCCTTTGAAATTGGTTGCAGCCATTTGGGAAAAGCATCGATGGAAAAAAAGGTACCGCCCAGCAAAAACTGGGGCATTGTAATTAGATTTGCAAAAGGCGGAATGGAACTGTCGCTGGTGGCCAGCCCACTCACAATAAAACCAAATCCCATAAACAGCAACAGGCCCAAGAAACTTAATACCAGCATTTCTAAAAAAGTTTGTACCCCGTTTATAAGTGTAAAGCCAAAAAACAGGTACCCTACTCCTATAATTACTATTGCCGTGATCATTTGAAAAATCACCCTGCTAAAACATTCTCCCAGGATTATAAATGTGCGGCTGATGGGTGTTGCAAAAAATCTTTTTAGCACCAATGTATTTCTAAGATTAAAAAACATAAAAGCTACCCCAAATACGCCCGAGCTTAGTAAAGAAAAACCTAACTGGCCGGGCAGGATAAAATCGATTGTTTTGTACTGGCGAATTTCCTTGATATCAGTAATGTAGTTAAAATTAAAATTGGAATAAGTGGCCCTGTCTTTATATAATTTACTACTTACTTCATTAATCTTACTTTCTATAAGTGCTTTTAATTGTGGCCATTTATCATTACTGGAATTGGTACTGGTCATGCGAATACTATAGGGAATATTGCCTGCCATATTTTTTGTAATATAAATTTTCCCGGCTAATCTCCCCTTCTGCATATCCAACTTCATATCATCCTCTGAACTGTATTGGGTGAATCTTATTCCTTCCGTTGCTTTTAAGGCTTTGTATAATTCGTTTGTAGTATCAGATCCATTTTCTAATACCACTCTAAAACTTTGCCTGCCGCCACTATTGCCGATAAAACCAAAAACCAATATAAAAACAAAAGGGAAAACGAAACTAAAAACAATAGCCGAAGGGCTTCGCATGATGGACCTTAAACTAGCAATGGTAACAGCCCACATGGCCCTCAATTGGCTATATTTCATAAACAGTTAAAAATTAATTGAATGCAAAGCTATTGTAAAATAGTAATAGAAAAATTTGAATATCATGACAAGTGTCGTATATTTGTAAGACAAAAGTCAGGAGATATGAAAAAATCAACAAAAGCTGCAAAGCCCAAAGCATATAAATCAAATGTAAAGATTACTATTGCAGAAGAACCCATGAGTGTTTATCATTCTATAAAGGCGCTTCCATCGCTTAAGGATTTTACTTTCAACGAATTTAAAAAAATTGCTGATAAAGCACCCTTTAACCAGGGAGAATGGGCGTCTATACTTCATGTGAGCGAGCGCACTTTACAGCGGTATGCAAAAAATAATGGCACTTTTGCTCCTATGAATGCTGAAAGAGCCATACAAATAGCAAAAGTTTTAGAGCAAGGTAAGATCACATTTGGCAGTACAGAAAAGTTTTACAACTGGTTAAAGGGTAATCCCTATATGCTTGAAGGAAATTTATCTTTAGAATCTTTAACCTCCCTTGATGGCATAGAAAAATTATTAACCCAATTAGGAAGAATTCAACACGGTATTTTTGCATGATCGTTTATCGTATTTCCAACGCTTTATACAGTAATGACCTTTCCGGCACCGGCGCTAAATTAAATGGGGGGAGGTGGAACTCTAAAGGTATTCCGATATTGTACACTTCTGAACATATATCCCTTGCATTGCTGGAAATGCTTGTAAACACTCAGTTTAAGGATTTTATTATTGCTTTGGATCTGCTTGATATCCAGGTTCCCGAAAATGCATCGCTATCTGAAATAAGTTTAAGTAAATTAAAAAAAGGATGGGTAGCAGATTTTGAATACACCTCTTTTATTGGAGATGAATTTATTAAGAATAAACAAAGCCTGTTACTTAAAGTTCCTTCGGCGGTTATACATGAAGAATATAATTACCTGATCAATCCGCTTCATGCCGATTTTAAGAAAATTAAGATAATAGAAACCCGATCATTCAAAACAGATGAAAGATTATTTACGATATAAATGAACAAACTATACCTCCTGCTTGGAAGCAATATGGGCAACAGTAAAAAACAACTTGCCACAGCTCAGAAAAACATTTCTAAAAAAATCGGAACACTCATTCGTCAAAGTAAATTTTACCAGACTGCTGCATGGGGTAACACAAATCAACCCGACTTTTTGAACCAGGTAATTGTAGTTAACTCTACATTCAGCCCTGAAGAATGCATCAATAAAATTCTATCCATTGAAAAAGACATGGGAAGAATTCGCACAAAAAAAAATGCACCAAGAATAATAGATATAGATATTTTATATTTTAACAAAGAAGTGATCGATTCTAAAAACCTTGTTGTACCCCACCCTGCCCTTCAAGACAGGCGATTTGTTTTAATACCGCTCAATGAACTTTCGCCGGGTTTTATTCACCCGGTTTTGGGTAAAACCAATCACCAACTCCTGCTAAACTGCAGGGATACACTGAATGTGAAAAAAATTTAACAACTCATCCGCCGTTTCCCATTATTTTGCACCCGGATGAAATACAACTTTGTTACTATTGAAGGAAATATCGGTGCCGGCAAAACCACGCTTGCACATTTACTGAGTAAACATTACAATGCAAGGCTTATACTGGAAGAGTTTGCAGAAAATCCTTTTTTGCCTAAATTTTACGAAAGCCCGGAACAGTATGCTTTTCCGCTGGAACTTTTTTTTATGGCAGAGCGATACAAACAACTAAAAGAACTTTTGCAAACAAAAGATATGTTTCAGCAGATAACGATCTCCGATTATCTTTTTACCAAATGCCTTTTATTTGCCAAAGTAAACCTGCCAGATGAAGAATTCAGGTTATACCAAAAACTATTCGACATTATTAATCCACAAATTATTCAACCTAATATTTTAATTTACCTGCACACACCTGTTGTAAGGCTTCAGGAAAATATAAAAAAACGAAACAGGCAATACGAACAAAGCATTCCCAACGATTATTTATTTTCCCTGCAGGAAACCTACACGCAATATATAAAACAGCATAACATAAAAACATTGTTTGTAGATGCCGGCAATGCAGATTTTCTGGGCAATGAAGCACACCTGAAAGTAATTACAGATGCATTGGATAAAGAATATGAAAATGGTCAATACTATCTTGTATTACCTTAAACAATGCAAAACATCATCTTTTAAATTTAGCCTACATTGTCTACTGCATCAGCACATAAAAATCCCTATGCCCCATTAAAAATTCCGGAGTTTAAATATTTTATTGCGGGTCGTTATATTTTTATCATGGGCCTGCGTATGACCGGCACCGTTATAGGCTGGTGGATATACCTGCTAACGAATAGCCCGCTTGCACTGGGATTTGTAGGTTTATCAGAAGTAATACCCGCATTATCGCTGGCATTGTATGCAGGGCATTATATTGATATTAATGAGAAAAGAAAACTATTACTTAAATGTATTCTTTTGTATATAGTGTGCATAAGTTTGCTGGTATTCCTGTCTTCTTCTTTTGCTGAAAAATCATATTCTTCATGGACCTTAGCGGCCTGCATATGTGCAGTAATAGCTGCTACAGGAGCTATCCGGGCATTTAGCGGCCCCACCTTTTCTGCAATGATAGCACAGATAGTTCCGCAAGCACAATTACCTGCGGCTGCATCTATCAGTTCTGCCACCTGGCTGATTGGCTCCATAACCGGCCATGCTGCCGGTGGATTCCTGATCGCTTATATTGGCATCCAGAATACTTTTTATTGCATTCTTGTATTTGTGCTCACCGGGTTTTTATTATTAAGAAAACTTACGGTAAAGCCTATACTACACATCAACAAAAGCAATACCTGGCAAAGTGTGAAGGAAGGCATCAATTATGTTTTTAAAACAAAAGAAATTCTGGGTGCCATGAGCCTCGATCTTTTTGCAGTATTGTTTGGTGGTGCTGTAGCCATGGTGCCTGTATTTGCTAAAGATATTTTACATATTGGGCCTATCGGTTTTGGCTGGCTAAATGCTGCCGCAGATATAGGATCTATTATTACGGTAACGGCACTTACCATCCGGCCATTACAAAAAAAACAAGGAAAATTGCTCTTTTATGCCGTTGCAGGTTTTGGTGTTTGCATTATTTTATTTGCAGTGTCCGAAATTTTCTGGCTCTCTTTCTGGGCACTGTTGTTAAGTGGTTGCATGGATGGTATTAGTGTGATTATAAGAAGTACCATTTTACAATTAAAAACACCTGGAGAATTAAGAGGCAGGGTGATGAGTGTAAATAGTATGTTCATCAACTCGAGCAACGAACTGGGGCAATTTGAGAGTGGGGTTGCCGCTAAAATAATGGGTATTGTACCCTCTGTAATTTTCGGTGGATGTATGACCCTGACGGTTGCAATCGTTACCTGGTTCAAAGCTCCTTCGCTGAGAAAAATGGAATATTAGTCTTTTAAACGAACATTATTTGGAGTAACTTGTTTCCTAAAAAAAAATATGGAAAGGAGATCCTTTATAAAAAATACTGCTTTTACAATCGGAGCATTAGCTTTATTAAATCAACATTCCCTGGCACAATTACTGGCAGATCCTGCCTGGAAGATTAAAATGCTCACCAATGATATTGGGATGTTTACAGAAAAAGGTGGAACAATCCTTTTTATGATTACCAAAAAAGGAGTTGTGGTGGTTGATTCCCAATTTCCGGATTCTGCGCAACATCTTATTGATGAAATAAAAAAGAAAACAGTAAAACCATTTCGCCTGTTAATTAATACCCATCACCATGGCGATCATAGTGGTGGAAATATTGCATTTAAAGGGCTGGTAGAACATGTACTGGCACATGCCAACAGCAAAATAAACCAGGAAGCTGCAGCTATTAAACAAAAAACTGAAGCCGGGCAGTTATACCCGGATCAAACTTTTACAGATACCTGGTGCGAAAAAATTTGCAAAGAAAAAATATGCCTGCATTATTTTGGAGCAGGCCATACCAATGGTGATAGTTTTGTGCATTTTCAACATAGCAATATCGTTCATACCGGCGACCTGGTTTTTAACCGCAGGCATCCATACATTGACAAAACAGCAGGCGCAGATATTGCAAGCTGGATCAGGGTATTAAACAGTGCCACTGAAAAATTTGATAACAAAACTGTGTACGTTAGCGGCCATGCAGGTGCAGGGTTTGATACCATTCTAAATAAAACGGATGTACTCTTGTTTAGAGATTACCTGGGCAATTTGCTAAACTTTACTGATACTGCATTAAAAGCTGGAAAAACTAAAGAAGAAATATTAAAGGCCACCGAAATACCCGGATCGCCCCAGTGGAAGGGAGAAGGTATTCAACGCCCACTCACTGCAGCTATTGAAGAATTGTCAAAAAAATAATGCAGTTGTTATTTTGATCAATCGTATTTGATGCAACTTTAAATTTTACTACTATGGTTAATGAAAATTATCTGGCCAGTGTAAAACAACAATTTTTGTATTACAAATCTTTAGGAGAAAAGGCCATGACTCAACTGGAGCCGGAGCTGTTGTTTTCTCTATCCAATGAAACTGCTAACAGCATTGCAATAATCGTTCAACACCTGCATGGAAATATGCTGAGCCGCTGGACTGATTTTTTAATAACTGACGGCGAAAAGGAATGGAGAAACAGGGATGCTGAATTTGAAATTATTTTAAACGATAAAGATGCGGTACTGCATCAATGGGAAGAAGGATGGGCCTGCCTGATGAATGCAATAGAGCATTTACGTCCTGCACAATTAGAGCAAACAATTTTAATAAGAAATGAACCACATACCATTCTTGAAGCCATTAACCGTCAACTGGCTCACTATGCCTACCACGTGGGACAAATAGTATTTTATGCCAAACAACTAAAAGGAATAAAGTTTACAAGCCTGTCTATTCCAAAAAATAAATCGGGTGAATTTAACCAGCAAAAATTTGGTTCAGTAAAATAATTACCTTCTGTTTTATTTACTTTGGGTCCATCAATTTTTCCAATACAAAATATACTGCCGGGCAAAAGCTGGCATTCTTTAATGTAATAAGTGGTCTTTTTAATAATACATCTTCATCGGTATAAGGAAAACGACTGCAGTCGGAAGGACGAACATCATAAATACTACAAAAATTATCAGCCCCCAAAAAAACACAGGGTTTGGTTTGTAACACAAAGTCGCCTTCTACATCTACCTGCAAATATTTTTCTACAAATTCGCCGTCTTTCATTTTAAGATGTTTGGCAATTCTTTTGATATCCGTTGTTTTAAACCTTGGAGAATAATTTCTACAACAATTGGCACAATCCAGGCAGTTTATATTACTAAAAGCTTCTTCATGAAGATCGGGTAGTTGCTTTAATACTGTATTCTTATCTGCACGGTGCAGGTATTTTTTGTATAACTTTATCCTGTCGCCAGATTTTTTCTGCCAGTTTTTTAAAATCGGATCAATCATGCTGCAAATATAAATGCAAAAGCATTGAAAGAAAGGTTTATCAGGCTGCCATTCACATTATAAATGAAAACAAATGCTCTCATTAAATAAGGCCACATACAACTAAAACGTATATATCCTGTAATCCTGTTTAATCGTTAATAAAGTTTTACACAGCATTTCTCCACAAGCAATTAATATGTTTTAACAAAGGGTAAAATGTAATTTCGATACCGTAAATTTGCGGCAATTTTAAGAGTTTATTTTGCGTAAAACCACAATACTTCTGCAATCAATTGTATTTATACGCTTATTGGCTTTAAAGTGCAGGTTACCAAATTAAAAATTCTTCATTTATGAATCTTTTTGAACAACAGAAAAATGGTTTTTCGCACAGGCATATTGGCCCGGATGAAAACGAAACAGCAGCAATGCTTCAAGCGATTGGAATGAGTTCTATGGATGAACTTATTGAAAAAACAATCCCCTCTTCTATAAGATTGAAGCAGCCATTAAATACCGGTGGCCCTGTGAGTGAATACGAATACCTGCAGGAATTAAAAAAAATTGCTGCACTAAATAAAGTTTATAAAAATTATATAGGCCAGGGATATTACAATACCATTGTGCCAAGTGTAATTCTTAGAACCGTTTTTGAAAACCCGGGTTGGTACACCCAGTACACCCCTTACCAGGCCGAAATTGCACAAGGCCGTTTGGAAAGTTTACTCAATTATCAAACAATGGTGAGTGATCTTACTGCGCTGCCTATTGCCAATGCCAGCCTGCTGGATGAAGGTACTGCAGCAGCAGAAGCTATGGCCATGTTGTTTAATCATAAAAACAAAAACCACGATCATATTACTGCTCCAAAGTTTTTTGTAGATGAAACCATTTTTGATCAAACAAAAGAAGTGCTGATAACAAGGGCCAAACCAATCAATGTAGAATTGGTATTTGGAGATTATAAAACAGTACAATTAGACGAACAATATTTTGGCGCTATTGTACAATATCCCAACAGCAATGGTTTGATAGCTGATTACAAAAATTTTATTGAAGAAGCACATGCTGTAAACGCTATGGTGATAATGGCTACTGATTTGCTGGCACTAACCCTCTTAACTCCTCCCGGAGAATTGGGTGCTGATGTAGCTATAGGAAATTCTCAAAGATTTGGTGTGCCATTAGGATTTGGAGGACCTCACGCAGCTTTTTTTGCAACCAAAGATGAATTTAAAAGAAATATACCGGGGCGTATTATTGGCGTAAGCCAGGATGCACAAGGTAACCGCTGTTTACGCATGGCCCTGCAAACAAGAGAACAGCATATCCGCCGTGAAAAAGCCACCAGTAATATTTGTACTGCACAGGCATTGCTGGCTAATATGGCGGCGATGTATTCTATTTATCATGGTGCAGAAGGTTTGAAAAATATCGCCAAAAGAATCAGCTTACTTGCATTAACACTCAGCAATGAATTGGATGAACTTGGTTTTGAAAATGAGAATAACGCCTATTTTGATACCATCAAAATAGGCGTTACTGATATAGGCAGGCTAAGAGAACTGGCTGAACAAAATGAAATCAATTTTGCTTATTTTGAAAATGGGGTAACTATTTCATTGGATGAAAGCACTTCGCAATCAGATATTTTAAACATATTGTCCGTTTTTGCTGCACTGAGTAACAGTGACACAGCAGTGGCAGATTTTGACGAAGATAATTTTCTAATTAATATTCCTTCTTCCCTAACCAGGACTTCTGATTTTTTAACCCATCCTGTATTTAGCTCTTATAGAAGCGAGAGTCAAATGATGCGTTATATAAAAAGCCTGGAAAATAAGGATCTAAGTTTGAATACTTCCATGATATCATTGGGTAGTTGCACCATGAAGTTAAATGCGGCCACTCAACTGATTCCGGTGAGCTGGCCTGAGTTTAACAGCATTCACCCATTTGCACCCGCCGATCAATGGAAAGGTTACCGGCAAATTATTGCTGAGCTGGAAAAATGGCTGAGTAATATCACTGGTTTTGTGGCAACTTCGTTGCAGCCCAACAGTGGTGCCCAGGGAGAATACACAGGTTTATTAACCATCAGTGCTTATCATGCCGATAGAAATGAAAAACACCGAAACATTATCCTTATTCCTATCAGCGCACATGGCACCAACCCTGCCAGTGCTGTAATGGCCGGATTTAAGGTAGTGGTTACCAAATGTGATGACGCAGGTAATATTGATGTAGAAGATTTGAAAGCGAATACGGAAAAACATAAAGACAATCTTGCCGGACTAATGGTTACTTACCCAAGTACCCATGGTGTATTTGAAGAAAGCATTATGGACATTTGTGATTTGATTCATGAAAACGGTGGATTGGTGTACATGGATGGTGCCAATATGAATGCACAAGTGGGCCTTACCAGTCCAGGTAATATTGGTGCAGATGTTTGTCATCTTAACCTGCACAAAACTTTTGCAATTCCACATGGTGGTGGTGGCCCGGGTGTAGGTCCTATTTGCGTAAATGAAAAATTAGCCCCTTATCTGCCCGGCCATATTGCTTTACATAATAAAGACAAAGCTATTCATGCAGTGAGCGCAGCACCATTTGGCAGTGCCAGTATTTTATTGATAAGCTATGGTTATATAAAAATGCTGGGTGCACAGGGATTAAAAGCCAGCACAGAATATGCTATCCTGAATGCCAACTACATGAAGACAAGACTGGAAAAAGATTTTACCATTTTATATACAGGCAAAAATGGCACCTGTGCGCATGAGTTTATTGTAGACCTTAGGCCATTTAAACATACGGCAGGAATTGAAGCAGAAGATATTGCCAAACGTTTAATGGATTATAATTTTCATGCCCCTACATTAAGTTTTCCGGTGGCAGGTACCATCATGATAGAGCCCACAGAAAGTGAAGACAAAGCAGAACTGGATCGCTTTTGTGATGCACTGCTAAATATCCGGGAAGAAATAAAAGCCATCGAAGATGGAACTGCAGATAAATCAGATAATGTACTGAAACATGCTCCCCACACACAGTTTATAATTACTGCCGATGAATGGAACCATTCATACAGCAGGCAACAGGCTGCATATCCTTTGGATTATGTAAAAGGAAATAAATTCTGGCCATCTGTGAGCAGGGTAAACAATACTTATGGCGATCGTAACCTTGTATGTACCTGCGAACCTGTAAGTGCATATTTGGAAGTAGCTCAGGCATAAAAATAGTTATCTA
>JBBRFX010000079.1:0-17053 GCA_038241275.1 Chitinophagales bacterium | reverse complement strand
CCTCGCTAATTGGGGCCGCAAAGAAATTATGCTGGCCGAAGCAGAAATGCCCGGTTTAATGAGTCTTCGTGAAGAGTACGGAGCCAGCCAGCCATTAAAAGGTGCCCGCATTGCAGGCTGCCTGCACATGACCATTCAAACGGCTGTGTTAATTGAAACATTAATAGCCCTTGGTGCAGAAGTAAAATGGAGCTCTTGTAACATTTTCAGTACACAGGATCAGGCTGCCGCTGCTATTGCTGCTGCCGGTATTGGTGTATATGCATGGAAAGGACAAACCAACGAAGAATCTGATTGGTGCATTGAACAAACCCTGTTCTTTGGCAGTGCCGACAAACCATTAAATATGATTTTGGATGATGGTGGTGATTTAACCAACATGGTATTTGATAAATATCCTGAGTTGATCCCCGGCATCAAAGGATTAAGCGAAGAAACCACTACCGGTGTACATCGCTTATACGAAAGAATGGCCAATGGTACATTGCCTATTCCTGCCATTAACGTAAATGATTCGGTTACCAAATCAAAGTTTGATAACAAATATGGTTGCCAGGAAAGTTTAGTAGATTCTATCCGCCGTGCTACCGATGTAATGATGGCTGGTAAAGTTGCTGTTGTAGGTGGCTATGGTGATGTAGGAAAAGGAAGTGCTGCAAGCTTACGAGGTGCAGGTGCCCGTGTAATTGTAACTGAGATTGATCCTATCTGCGCACTACAGGCAGCAATGGACGGTTTTGAAGTTAAGAAAATGATTGATGCTGTTAAAGAAGCAGACATTATTGTTACAGCATCGGGTTGTCGTGACCTGATCACAGAAGCACATTTCCGTGTAATGAAAGACAAAGCGATTGTTTGTAACATCGGTCACTTTGATATTGAAATTGATATGGCATGGTTAAATGGCGCTTATGGCGAAACCAAAAACACCATCAAACCACAGGTTGATTTATATACCATCGAAGGTAAAGATATCATCGTGTTGGCAGAAGGCCGCCTGGTAAATCTTGGTTGTGCTACCGGCCATCCAAGTTTTGTAATGAGCAACAGCTTTACCAATCAAACCCTTGCACAGCTGGAGCTTTGGTTAAATACAGACAAATACGAAAACAAAGTTTACGTGTTGCCTAAGCATCTTGATGAAAAAGTTGCCCGTCTTCACCTTGGTAAAATTGGTGTGGTATTAGACGAATTAACCACTGCACAATCAGAATACTTAGGTATCTCTAAAGAAGGTCCGTTTAAGGCTGAAATGTACAGGTACTAATAAACTTAGATAACTGATAATGAAACCCCACTTTTTTAGTGGGGTTTTTCATACCCGTTATTCATTGAGCTTTCGTACGATGCAAACAGAATTATAAAAAGTCCTTACATTCATAACAACCCTTTGTAAATATTTCTATTGATATTACAAAGTTGACTCACCCTTTCCTTTTTTTTGTAGCTTGTAAATAATTACCAATAAAAACCCTATACATGAAACATGCTCTTTTTATCTACCTGGTTTTATCAACCTCATTCATCTTTGGCCAGTCCAAACCTGTTAGAAAAGTAATAAATGTAGACTCGTTGATTGAGGTTATGAATAAAAGAAAAAGCGATTATATAGGAAAACCTTATCCGCAATTTTCGGTAATTGCAAATGAAACAGCCTATTCAAATGCTACCTTAAAAGGAAAAGTATATTTTATCAATTTTTGGTTTGCTGCCTGTGCTCCCTGCATTGCAGAAATGGAAGATCTGAATCAACTATTTGAAAAATTCAGAGGCAATAAAAACTTTGAGTTTATTTCATTCACATTTGAGAAAGCAGCAATAATTGATTCCATCAAAACCAAATACAATATCCATTACAGTATTTTTACAATAACACAGCAGGATTGCTACCGGCTTAATTTAAATAGTGGCTTCCCTGCCAGTTTTGTAGTAGATGCAATGGGCAATATTCGCTATGTTTCACTAATTGCACAACCAGATATGAAAAACCATTTTATTAATTCAATTTATCCCATTATCACAAATGAACTATCAGGCAGTCATCTGTAATAATCATCAAATATAAAGTTGCAGGTTAAACAGCATCCAATTGACAATGAATGTTTTGATCAGTTTCTAACTCTCCGCTTTCATCAATCACATACAATCACCGATTTATCAGCAGGATACTTTGCAGCGCCTGATATTCGGCGGCTATCCCAAGTTGGGCCTAATACCTGCCTGCCGGCAAATGGATTTTTCGACTATAATTAATTTTTCATCCTGCCCTGACCAATATCATCGGTTTATGTGTCCATAATCGTTTTACCGGTTTTGCTATATCACTATCTTGTAAACAGTAACATTTTATTTTGCACAACAATTAAAACCTGCAACAATGAAACACATATGCTCTTTAATTTTGCTTGTCCCTTTTTTTATCAGTTGCACACAAAATATTGTAACAGGGCGAAAGCAATTAAACCTGGTTTCAGAAACCGAATTACAATCAATGGCCACCCAGGAATATAAAACCTTTTTAAGTAATAATAAAGTGGTGAGTACAGGCAACAGCAGAGATGCAGAAATGGTCAAACGTGTGGGAGGTCGCATTGCCAATGCGATTACCGCATTTTACAAAAACAAAGGATATACAGAAGTATTGGAAGGCTACCAGTGGGAGTTTAACCTGGTAGCTAATAAAGAAGCAAATGCATGGTGTATGCCTGGCGGAAAAGTAGTTGTATATAATGGCCTGTTGCCCTACACACAAAATGAAGCAGGATTAGCAGTTGTAATAGGGCACGAAATAGCACATGCTGTTGCACAACACGGAAGTGAAAGAATGAGCCAGGCATTATTACAACAATTGGGTGGCGTTGCCTTACAGGTTGCCATTGCCAATAAGTCTGCCGAAACACAAAATTTATTTATGAATGCCTATGGCATTGGGAGCACACTTGGGGGCACTTTACCTTTTTCCCGCAAAGAAGAAACTGAGGCAGATAAATTTGGGTTATACTTTTCTGCAATGGCAGGATACAATCCACAGGAAGCCATTCCTCTTTGGGAAAGGATGGCCGCATCAGGAGCTGCAAAACCACCTGAGTTTTTAAGCAGTCACCCTTCTGATGAAACAAGAATAAAAAAGATAAAAGAAAATATGCCACAGGCCTTGAAATATTATAAGCCTGTAAAAAAATAAAGGATAAAAATGGGATGACAGGTTACTATAAGAAAGCGTTTTTTGCAGGAGCGTTTGTTTTTCCTGATGATGTTTATGGTGTCATTTTTTTCTTGTTACTAAAATGGTATGCAGCACATTTTCATTGCCTGCTTTTGGATAGTTTATTTTAAATAATTCAGTTTGTTCAAACCCATTGTTAACAAGTAAATGATTTAAATTATCCAGGGTATGATAATTAAAATAAGATCTGTAGCCACTACTGCCAACCTCAAACCCTGACATATTTGGATCGCCTTCTACAAAACTTATATACAAAAGACCTTTGTTAGTTAGTAAATTGTAGCTGTCTGCAATAAGTTTTAAACTATCTGATGCCGATAAATAAGGCATGCAAAATCCACCAATTATTCCATCATATACTGTTTTGAGTTTATCAATATCCCTGATGTCCATTACGCTAAAACTTGCCAAAGGATTGTTCTTTTTTGCAAGTGCTATCATATTGGGTGCAATATCAATTCCGTGTATCTGAAAGTCTGGCCTTTTAGTCAAAAGGTATTTTGTAATATTCCCCGGGCCGCAGCCGATTTCTAATAGCTTAGCATTTTTTTTGAGAATTGAATTGCAAATAAAATCATAAGTTTCATTATACAAGTCAAGGTTCATAAACTTGTCCTGGTATAAAGTTGCTATTTTATTCCAGGTTTCAAATGTCAATTTATATCTGTCCATTGCAGAGTGCTTTAAAAAAAAATGAAAACTAATATATTTTTTATATTATAATAATAGACAACCTGCTAAAATAATTTGCCTGCCAAAGATGACCGGAAAAAATGCGGAGCTATATTTAAATTGATAACGTATATAATTATTTGATTTTAATTTACACTAAAATTTGTCTATCCCTTCATTAGTATGGGTCTATATGGTACATATTTGGAAAAACTTTTCCCACAGTCGTTCAAAAACGGGTTTTTATACCCCAGTGTTACACAACAAATCAATAGAATATCAACAGTAAGGATATGATTTTAATCAACTTTATATAGTTGCACAACATTTTTACAGCTTATAACCAACTACCGTCATGCGTATAAGATTATTACAGTATTGATTCTACATCTTCGGCACATCCATTGCATTATGCTATGAAACACTTAAAAATAACGTATGAAAAGAAGACTATTATTTTTTGCAATAGCAATGTTAGCTGTTGCAAGCAGTTTTGCACAGACTCCTGACCGCTACACAGTTTCCGGCGGTGTATTGGGAGCAGCAAACTATTCAAAATTCAGATTAGATAACGATATTCCCGGAACTGACACCAAGTTTAAATGGGGCTTTGCACCCGGTGTATTTGTTACGTTTCCATTAGGCAATGTTGTTTCACTGGAAGCACAGGCCCAGTACTCTCGTATGGGAACAAAGTACGAAATGGGTAACACCACAACTTACAACCAGGAGTTAACTTACCTTTCTGTTCCTTTGTTTTTTAAATTACATGCAGGCAGGTTTCTTGCTTTTAATTTTGGCGGCCAGGCAGATTTCTTGTTGAAAGCAACTGATAAAACTTTACCGGTTGAAGTAGATAATGAAAACTCATTTGATCACACTTCTTTGGGTGTATTAGGTGGTATCGAAATTTTTCCACGTGGGCGTGTAACGCTTTACGGTAAGTATGTACATGGCTTAAAAAAATTAGCAGAAAATGCATCTGCCACTCCAGCAGCTTATAACCAGCAAATACAAGCTGGTGCTAAATTTAAATTATTTGGCAAACGTATTCCAGGCACACTTCCTCCACCACCGGTACCTGTGGTTGTAGATCGTGATGGAGATGGTGTATTGGATCTTGATGACAAATGTCCAGACATAGCAGGTTCTGCCTCTTTAATGGGTTGTCCGGATAGAGATGGTGATGGTATTGCTGATGCGGATGATAAATGTCCGGATGCTGCAGGTACTGCTAAATACCAGGGTTGTCCGATACCGGATACTGATGGCGATGGTATAAATGATGAACAGGATAAATGTCCTACTGTAGCAGGTTTTGCAAAATATGAAGGATGTCCTATACCGGATACTGATGGAGATGGAGTAAATGACGAATTGGATAAATGCCCTAACCGTGCAGGTCTTGCCAGCAACCAGGGTTGTCCCGTAATTGCAAAAGAAGTAATTGAAAAAGTAAATTTTGCCGCTAAGAATGTATTCTTTTCAACAGGCAGTTATACATTGTTGGCTAAATCACATCAATCATTGGATGCTGTGGTAGCATTATTAAAAGCAGATGAAACATTGATGATTGATATTGATGGTCACACAGATGCTCAGGGATCTGAAGAAAGCAACCAGGTATTATCAGACAATCGTGCAGGTGCAGTTAAAAATTACCTTGTATCCAGAGAAATTGAAGCCACAAGATTGAAGTCTGCAGGTTATGGTGAATTAAAACCAGTAGCAGATAATACAACTTCTGCAGGCCGTGCAAAAAATCGCAGAACAGAAATGGTTGTGAGAAATTATTAAAACTTCGACCATATAAATTAAATATAAAGAAGACCCCTGGCTTTTTAGTCAGGGGTCTTCTTTATTATCAAGTACTGTGCATCGTAAATTTTTGTGCCGTTGCATAACAGGCAGAGATCATCACAACATTTCAGGAAACGATTGGGCACTTTTAATATGATATAAATTTATAGGAATATATATTTAGATCACAAATGGATTACAGTCTCTTAGTAGCTAAAGTTATTTAGAAAAATAATGTTGCAATTTTTTTTCCTCCGTAAGAACAATACATGTTTTGGATAATTGCACTTTAAGGGTTGTTCCTAAGGAGCAATTGGAAACACCATTTGTATGTTGATACAAAGCGGATGCTTCTACGGAGCAAATACTGGTTGCTGATTAAGATTCGAACTAATTATAAATTCCTATTCTTTAAAAATCAACTTAATTAAGGTATCGGGTTATTGCAAAATCGGCACGCATCATTTGTACCTATCCTTGCTCTCTGCCTGCAAGCATTACAATTTTAACTGTTAGCTATATACTCCCTTCCTTTTTCGCCCTTGTTCTATTGTAGAAAAAATACTACAAAACTTACTTCTAAAATCTACAATAACGGTTTCTGCTGTTATCTACCTTTAAACCTGATATCCAATCTTAGATAAAGCCACAGTAACTATCCTCTTCAAAAACCACATAACAACTAATTATTTTTTTAAAAATCTCCCCACAAGGAGATTTTTTTTATTTAATACTGTTACAACTTTTGGTACGCCCTGGCGAAATATTTTGGTTCTTATAAAGCAGGCCACGAAATGTTTGTGTGCTTGATACTTCAACAGCTTTTGTAAAATATTTACTTTTTCCGGGCATTAGGATAACAGTCTAAATGTTCATTAACCGTTTAAGTAATGGATACATAACCGCAGCTATTATAAAGCTTATTAAAATAAATAATAGAATACCTGACCTGTTCTTATCCTTTATCAAGCTTTATAAATAAATCTCATAACAGTAACATTCTATTGATTGATTCCACAATGGCCAGGCAGGATCGATCATTTAATAGCAATCATCCAAGCACTAATATTATTGATCAGCCATTTTAGGGCTACCGGATTTGATAAATTTATGCCTTTTAAAAAAAGAGAAAGTAAAATCCCGGCTACAAACACATTATATGCTTTGAAGGAATATAATTTATTCAACAACTGATTCAGATAAAAAATACATCTTCAAAATTCCCCGGGTTTTTACTTCAATTTCTCCCCGGTATTCGCAAGGATATTCATCTTTAATTTGTTGGTAAGTGGTTTCAGATAAATTAATCCTTCCGGGCTCAGACTTAGATTCCATGCGGGATGCAATGTTTACTGTATCGCCCCAAATATCGTATTGCCATTTTTTAATACCAACGATACCAGCTACCACAGGGCCGGTATGCACCCCTACCCTCACTTCAAAATGACTTAATCCATCGGCTGCAAGCATCGCATTTTTAACCAGCTCAATCATTTCTTTGGCAGCCATAATTACATTTCTTGCATGTGTTGGATTGGCTGTTGGAAGGCCGCAGGCACACATATACGAATCACCGATTGTTTTAATTTTCTCCAGTCCATATTTTGTAGTAATCTCATCAAAACCTTTGAAATAAAAATCAATACTCTTTACCAATTGCACCGGTTCTACATGTTCAGCTAATTTTGAAAATGAAACAAAGTCAGTAAACAATACGGTTACCTCATCAAATTTTACAGCATCTACTTTACCATTAAGTTTTAATTCCTTTGCCGTTTCAGCAGGAAGGATGTTGAGTAGCAGACTCTCTGATCTTTTCTTCTCTCTTGAAATTGTTTTGAAATACCAATACAAGGTTCCAAGCAATACAATGGCCAAGCCAAGAATAATGAAGACGGAAATAAGCATAATCCGCTGGTTCCTTTTTTCCTGGTTCAGCAGATCCACTTCTGTTTGTTTTTTAGACACCTCAAAATCTGTACGCAGATCAGCCATTGACTGTACCGATTTGATATTATTTACACTATCTCTATAGGCAATATAGTTCTTGTAGTATTTATAAGATTCTGCTGTATTGCCGGCTCTTTCATACAGTTCTGAAAGTTTAAAATTGGCATCACTGATCTGGTCTTTCAATTCGTATTGTTGTGCAAGTTTCAGACTTCGCATGGCATAGCTCAATGCAGTACGGTCATCACCCTTTTGAATATAAATATCACCCATAGAGATAAGATAAACACAGATTGGATAATAATCTTCTGCTTCTTCCAGGATCTTTATTGCTTCATTGATATTTTTTTCGGCCAAATTGCTTTGCCCGGTATTAGCATACACCATTCCGATATTACCAAGGCTGTAGGCTTTGCCAATTAAGTAATTGACTTTTTCAAATATTAATCCCGATTCTCTGAAATATACAAGTGCGGTATCATAAATTTTGTGATTGAGGAATTCATCTCCGGCATTTAAAATAGCAGAGGCCAAGGCAATGGAGTCATTAGATTTTCGTAAAATAGCAATCGCTTTATAGTAGTACAGCTTTGCATTTGGATGATTATTGGAGATAGAATAAATATCAGCAATGGCTACATTGGTATTTCCTTCGCCTTTAAATGAATTTGCATTCCTCGCAGCTTCCCCGCTCTTAAAATATGCATCGAGTGCTTCCTCCAGATTGCCCAGCAATCTTTTTTTATTTCCTTTTTGAAAATAACCCCTGTGCAGGTATAAATCGTTCCCTAATCGTTCAGAGAGGCTTATCAATTCATCAGCATATTGTAAAGCCAATTTGAGATTATTAACCTCGTTAAAAGATAAATTATTGAGTAATTCTAACTTGGCTGAATCAGGAAGATATCCTTGCTGATAAATCTTCTTCAAACTATCTGCCAACTGCTGGTCCTGACCAGCAACAGAATGAACAATAAAACAAAAAAAGCCTATCAATAAATAATAAGCTTTTTTCTTAATGTACATAATAATAATTTATGCTTTTATCTGAATTTTTGGATCGAAACTTTTCGGCTGGCCTGCACCATCTTTGCCCAGCCAACCTGTGCCACCGGTTATCCAATTAATACTGTAGGTTTCTTCTTCACCACTTCCAATATTCGGATTAATGGTACCCTGCCAGCTTGTTGAATTTGGGAGCTGTTTTGGATCGGGATTGAACAAATCGAAAGACATTGGTTTTTCAACAATGCCTGAAATGGAGCCAACACCAGAGCCCGGTGCAATTACCCATGTTACCTGGTCGCCCTGTATTACATTCGTAACTCCCTGATCTGACATAGTTAAAATTCCTGTAGCAGGATCGCCTTTTGTGATTGTGATAATGTGATCGCTCATGTTTGTTGATTTTTGTTGGTAAAAAAAATGTTACTGTATTCAATCAATTACTGATTAAATGATTTTTAGTTTAGTTTAAAATTCTTTTAACCGGCTTTTATTAAAGTTCAATTCAATATAAATAATACAAAGGCAAATACCTTTCAAAATGCACAGTAGTTAAATAGAGGGAATCTGTTTAAAGGGGTATGAATAAACGAATTGATCATATTATTTAATCTGTAATATATAGTAATAGTTTTAAAGAACAAATACTTTTAGCAGAATAAATTTCTTTTATTACTGTAATTATTATTTGCCCCTGGAATATTATCTGTAATAAATAAGAAATAAAACAGAAATAAATGTTTGTTCATTAAAAAAAATATGTCAATTATTATTTTTCAGGCAGAAGATAGTTCGGAACTTTTTTGTATCTAGTGAACAATGGAAGTCAATCAGAAATATAATGCAGGATCTGTTGATCTTGCAATTGAAAAAGGAATACAGTACCTGTTATCAATTATTGAAAACGGAAGGTGGAAGGGTTTCCCCACATTGGCCGGTGAATCTGACATCTGGGTAACAGGTTTTGTTCTTACCCATATTCAACATCTCTGTAAACAATCAGATGCAATTGGTGAAGCACAACATTATTTGTTGCAATCCCGTCATGCTGCCGGAGGCTGGGCCTACAGCAGCTCTGTTCCTCCCGATGCAGATTCAACTGCATGCTGTTTGCAGGCTTTGCAATCGTGTAAAGATTTTACAGAGTTTGATGCAAAAAAAGCAAAAACATTTTTATGGAGCCATTTCACAGGAAAAGGAATTTCCACTTACAAAACTGATTCGGGGATATCGGAATTTATTGCTGCGCCTTCCAACGAATTTATTATCGGTTGGACGAGCGCTCATCCCGATGTTTCCATAGCAGCAGTGCTTGCAGATGCTCATAATGAAAATGTAACGGGAATCATTAACTGGTTGAAAGAGTTACAAACAGACCAAGGCTTCATCAACTCATACTGGTGGCGTGGTCCGTATTATACAACCACTTTATTCTTACGTGCACTTTCAAAGATCAAAGATCAAATACCAAAAGAACATGCGGCATTGATTGCACAGTCACTTGTGCAGGAACAACTGGCCGATGGAGGCTTTGGTCTTGATTCATCTGCAGTGATGAATCCGTTTACAACTGCACTGGCGCTTGAATCATTTACACAATTATCATTTATGGGACAACGTAAGGAGAGCACTTTATGTGGAAATGCATTGCTTCATGCGCAATTGGATAATGGATCCTGGGCAGGTGATTATATCCTGCGCATTCCTGCACCATTTATTACAGACCCCGGCCAGGTTACATCATGGAATAATGCAGATAGTGGCGGCAATTCTTTGATTGAAGACAAGGGCGGACTGTTTACAACTGCTATGTGCTGTTATGCACTTGATTGCTGGCGTAATACTGGAACAAAAAACAATACTATCTAATGGAATGGCACAGTCACTTTCAATCTGCTTTTTTTAAAAGCTGGCGCAGTGCAGGATTGCCTGATCATGAAGATTTTTTATCAGCCTATTATTTAATGCTGGAACAGCGGAATAAAAAAATTGAATGGATTGAAAACTCATCCGGTATTGATCACAGCAGGTTGTATGATGTGTATGGTTTTGGGGCAACAGTTGGAAAAGTTTTTGCAGAGATGATTGGTTTAACTGCTGAACAAACAGCTCTTTCATCCGATTGGTGCGGACGTTTTAATTTGGGCATCAGTCTCTTTGATTATATCGGCGATGAACTTGCAGGAGCAACAAGTGTTGCGTCCTTAAACGTATTTAAACCGTTTATTAAAACAAAAGATTCCCTACCCTTTCCCTTATCAGCTACTGAAACATTGCTCACCCAACTGGCGGGCAGTGTATTGAATGATTTAAAGAATGCAGGCACAACAAAAAATGGAATTCAAAAATCAACTCCTCTTTTTGCTGTGTTGCAGAAAATGTTTGATGCACAGAATTTTATTTCTGTTGAGAGATTATCTGCCGTTGCAGATCTGAAGAAGATTAAAAAAGCACTTTACTTAAAATCAGCAGAACCGTTTAGGGTAATGGCTGAATATACTGCCCGGATGGCTGATGCAAATAATACCGAACTGATAAAAAATGCCCGTTCCATCGGCAAAGCCCTGGGCTGTAGTTACTGGTTAATTGATGATGCCAAAGATATTTGGATTGACCTTGAAGCAGGGCAATGGAATTTATTTCTGCAACTGGCTGCAGAAAAAGATCCTGAAATTTTTGCAGGGCTAACGGATGCAGAAACAATCCAACGATTACTCAATTGTTGGGAGCAATCGGCACACGTAGAAAAAATCTCTGGTCAAATTGTTAAAAGGCTAACAGATGCAGTTCACAAAATGGAACTATCTGAAGAAGTAAGAATTCATACACTTGGAATAATATCTGCTTCGTTGTGGCAATGGTATCATTCTTAAATAACCCTTATTTGATATCAGTAACATTTAATAATTTTTGTTTCAACAAATCATTTTCTGTTCGTGTTGTTTTAATAGTTAAGCCAATAAAGTTTATTGCAATATTTAAATTTATCGCCATTACTAAAGCTAAACAAAATAACATGCATAATTTAATACTGATCCCCTTCCGTGTGTACAATCTAAGATTAAAAAATAACCGGTGCAACGAAACAACAAAAGCAGTTGTCAAGGTTAAAAATTCACGTTATGAGTCTAAAATATTTTACAAAATGCTGCTTTTTAATTTTATCTGTTTTTATTTTATGTAGTTGCAATAAAAATCATGATGAGCAACCTTGTGTAAGTTTTAATAAAGCCCAGTTAATAAAAATTGAAGGCCCAATTACAGCTTCTGTTAACCAGGAAATTCCGTTAACTGTTTCTTTTAGTTGCATGAACGGTTGTGGACAGTTTGGCAATTTTGAGGAATCTACCGTTGGCAACACAACTACTATCATCTTAAATGCAAAATATCAAGGTTGCGTTTGCACACAGGATATTCCAACCCGGCAAACCCTCTACTCTTTTAAAAAAACACAAACGGGCACCTATTTTTTAAAATTTTGGGAAACAGCAAATACCTTTTTTACCTACACAATTACAGTGCAATAACCGGGCAGTTTAGTACTTTTAAAAAATGTATTGAGAAAAATTGGTTCGAATAAAAGATAAACCAATGCATTTAGTTTACCGGGAGTTAACTTGCATATAAAATTAGATGCCCTGTTAAATGCCTGACTCATTACAAAAAAGAATTCTTGAATTATTATCAGCAAATCCATATACTATCTATTTTGCCAATGAGTTAATGGAAATATTAGATGTTCCCCTGCAACTGCTGCAACAAAAAATATTGGAAATGGCCCATCAAAAATTGCTGACTTATACAGATGCTTCCTCAAAAGAGGGAGATGATTTTATGGTAAAACTGGCTTTGCCTTAATACAGGTATTTTAATAAGCAGCTTACTCTGCTACATGAAATGAATGGGCAAAACATTTCTAAACCGTTACCATATTCGCCCCGGGAGTTGATTCAATTTTTTACATTCTTCACTCCCTGATCAAACCTGCATCTACATAAATATTTTCTTTTGCAGCCCTGCATTAAATTTCAGCAACGGGTTCAAACAATTATGCAATCCTGTTTTTTTATATTATCTTTTCTTTTTATTCTACTTTAATTAATCAATATGAAAAAAACAGTTTTATTGGTAAACCTTTGTTTACTTACGGTGGCTTTGCTGGCCCAGCCCGCCACCAAAAAATACCCGCTTGTAGATATTCCTTTTACAAAGTACACGTTAGACAACGGTCTCACGCTGATAGTGCATGAGGACCATAAAGCGCCAGTAATTGCATTTAATGTGTGGTACCATGTGGGCAGTAAAAATGAAAAACAGGGTAAAACAGGTTTTGCACATTTATTTGAACATTTAATGTTTAACGGAAGTGAAAATTTTAATGATGATTATTTTAAACTGATGGATCAGATTGGCGCTACCGACTTAAATGGTACTACCAATAATGACCGCACCAATTATTTTGAAAATTTTCCGGTGGCTGCACTGGATAAAGTATTGTGGATAGAAAGTGACCGCATGGGTTATTTGCTTAAGGCCATAGATACTGCCAAACTTAATGAACAACGTGGCGTGGTGCAAAATGAAAAAAGGCAAGGTGAGAATCAGCCTTATGCCGTAGCACAGGAACTAACGGTAAAGAGTACCTACCCTTCAGGCCATCCTTATTCCTGGTCGGTGATTGGCTCAATGGAAGACCTTAATGCAGCATCGCTGGATGATGTGAAAGAATGGTTTAAAACATACTACGGTCCCAACAATGCTGTAATCTGTATTGCCGGCGATATCAAAGCAGCGGATGCATTAGAAAAAGTAAACAAATATTTTGGCAACATTCCTGCTGGTCCGCCTATTGCCAAACATGCAACATGGACTGCCAGAATGAGCGGCAATCATTACCAGGTGGCGCAGGACAGGGTACCACAGGCACGTATACAAAAAACATGGAACGTACCTGGCTGGGGAACCGCAGACCTTACTTACCTTACTATTTTGCAGGATATTTTAACCAACGGAAAAACTTCACGGCTTTATAAAAGACTGGTGTATGATGAGCAACTTGCCAGTAACGTTTTTGCATACACGCAGGATAACGAAATAGGCGGACAGTTTTATTTATTTGCAGATGCAAAACCCGGGATTGCGCTGGATAAAATAAACGATGTGATAAATGATGAGTTAAAAAAACTAATGGTTACCGGCATTACTGCCACAGAACTGGAGAGGGCAAAAACAAGGGCCTTTACCGGGTTTATAAAAGGAGCCGAACGTATAGGTGGCTTTGGCGGCAAAAGTGATATCTTAATTCAGAATGAAGTTTTTGGAAAAGACCCCGGCTATTTTAAAACCGTTTATAAAAGAATAGCAGAAGCAACCCCTGCCAATATTAAGCAAACAGCCAGCGCATGGTTATCCGATGGCGAATACAGGCTGGACATTCTTCCTTTTGGAAATTATACTGCCGACTCCACAGCTTCCTTTAACAGGAGTTTGCAGCCTGCAATGGGTGCGCCGGCTGTAGTAAAATTTCCGGAAGTAAAAACCTTTACCCTCAGCAATGGTTTACAAGTATCATTGGTAGAAAGAAAGGCCGTGCCTGTTGTAAATATGTCTTTGATGATGGATGCAGGATATGCAGCAGACCAGTTTGGCTTGCCCGGACTTGCACAATTAACGGGCAATATGCTTACAGAAGGTACCAAAACAAAAACATCTTTGCAGATAAGCGATCTGCAAGCTGATCTGGGAGCTTCTGTAAACGGTAATTCCGATCTTGATAAAACTTACTTAAATTTAAATACACTCACTACCAATTTTGATGCGGCGCTGTCTTTATTTACAGATGTTTTACTAAACCCTTCTTTTCCGCAAAAAGATTTTGAAAGGGTAAAAAAAGAGCAATTACTTTCTATTAAACAAGAGCAGGCACAACCGGTATTAATGGGGCTGCGCATACTGCCACAATTGTTATATGGCAAGGGCCATGCTTACAGTAACCCTTATACCGGCTCCGGCACTGAAGCGGGAGTAAATAAAATTATGAGGGAGGATCTTGTTAAATTTCACAAGGCATGGTTTGTTCCCAACAATGCTACACTTGCAGTTGTAGGTGATATTACTGCAAGTGAATTAAAAGCTAAACTGGAAAAAAGTTTTGCAGGATGGAAATCAAAAGCTGTGCAGCAAAAAAATATCAGCGAAGTGGCATTGCCTGCGCAGCCATTGGTATATATTATAGACAAACCCGGGTCATTGCAGTCTATCATATTTGCAGCGCAAATAAGCCCGGCAGCAAAGGACCCCGATTATGAAGCCATCAAAATGATGAATAAAATACTGGGCGGCGAATTTACCTCCCGTATTAATATGAACCTCAGAGAAGATAAGCACTGGAGCTATGGTTCCTTCTCTGTAAATATTGATGCAAAAGGGCCCAGTTTCTTTACGGGCTATGCACCGGTGCAAACAGATAAAACTAAAGAATCGATCGTAGAGTTACTCAAAGAAATAACACAATTCATCAATGATAAACCTGCAACAGAAGCAGAGTTTAATAAAGTAAGAGGCAACTCAATCCTGCAATTGCCGGGCACCTGGGAAACCAATGCAGCAGTACTGGGATCCTTGCAGGAAGCAATTAAATATGACAGGGGCATCGCTTACCTTGATAACTATGCGGCCATGTTGCAAAACCTGCAGTTGGAAAAAATTCAGCAGGCAGCCAAAAAAGTAATTAAACCCAACAGCCTTACCTGGGTAATTGTGGGCGACCGGTCTAAAATAGAAAAAGGCATACAGGAACTTAATATTGGAACCATAAAATACATTGATTCGGAAGGCAAAGAACTTAAATAGAAATTATGGCCCCGGCATTTTTTGCCGGGGCTTTTTTTATTTAACAGCAATTGAGTGATTTGTAAAAAAAGTGGAAAAATAAATTTTCTTTAAATAACTGGGTTAATGAATATACAGCTTAGGTTACCTATACCCTATACTTTGTTTATTTTCTTTTCCCAATCTCTGGTTTTTAAATGCACAATGTATATATTCTTTACTGAATATTTTATTTGCTGCGGTAGCGTGAATAATTTGCTAAAGAAATAATTCACACGGGCAATGGTATAAAACTTGTCTATCTTGGTTAGCTCATCATTTTTTATATGAAACCATCCTTCTTAAATATTACCCTTACCAGTTTAATACTGTTCGCTTGTCTTATTTCTTTTTCTTCTGCTAATGATGCAGATATTACCGATAATATTTTAAGCAAAACCAACCAATTCAGAAAATCGAAGGGTTTGCCTGCATTAGAAATGCGTGAAGATCTCAATGCCATTGCAGCCAAACACAGTAGCAATATGGCTCGTGGTATTGTAGCATTGGGGCACAATGGTTTTGCAAAAAGAAATGCACTGGCTAAAAAAAGCATCCACTCTCTTAGCATGTTTGCCGAAAATGTGGCTTATGGTGCTACCAATGCCAATGAAGTAATGACCATGTGGCAAAACTCAGCAGGACATCGCCGCAATCTTCTTGGGCCATACAAGTATATTGGTATTGGCATAGCCAAAGACCGGCAGGGCCGCCTTTTTTATACGCAGATTTTTGGAGGATAGTCTTGCTTTCTGTTA
The DNA here is from genome assembly GCA_038241275.1 of Chitinophagales bacterium. GTDB lineage: Bacteria > Bacteroidota > Bacteroidia > Chitinophagales > Chitinophagaceae > Ferruginibacter. Next base: position 772 of record JBBRFX010000079.1, on the reverse strand, counting down.
CATAAAATTACCCTGCTTGTTTTATGAGCAGTTTTTAACCTTTGCTCCTGCTCAATAAAAACATTCTCCAATACATATACTAAACAAATAATAAGTACGTTATTTAATAGCAATACATGATCTGCTCTGGCAGGTACGTACTATAAAATGATCCATTCATCCAACTAAAATAAAAGCAAATGGCAGTACAACTGTCCCGCTATTTAAAAACGGTAATTCACAATTTTATTTTTTATAAGAGAAAAGGAAAAGCCGGCATTAAAAGAAAAGCATCCCGTAAAAGCAGGTTTGCCATAGCCCACAGAACCAAGTAGCATTTATATTAAAGGTTGCTATGTTAAGCATAAAATGACGTATTTGAATTGTCAATTGTAAAAGGATAATGAAAGATTAAAATCATTTTAATAAATAATTTTATTTATAAAACAAAGAGTTTTACCTCCTACTCTATCTACCAGCTTTTTTACCGGTTGTTTAAGCAGCAAAATTTAATGACAGTTTGTTGCACATTTAGCCTGTACTGCATTTTTTATAATCAAAAAAATGGCCGCCCGTTGTATTGCCGGTAAAATTATCCTGTACGCTACCTTCATGTAAGCTTTTACCCAACTAATTTATTAGACTGTGATAGTTATTTAAATGAAATGATTTATTGAAATATTGCAGCCCTATATCAGCAAGTATAGCATTCATTACGTTTATTCATACAACTAAGCAATACCTTTACTTGTAAGAATAACATGTGCCAACCATTTTAGAGAGGAAGTTTGGA
>JBBRFX010000078.1:0-17084 GCA_038241275.1 Chitinophagales bacterium | reverse complement strand
AGTAACCTGTGCTTTTACATCTACCAGTACAGAGTCTGTATTAAAACATCCAAACAAATCAGTAAAACGCACCCGGTAAGTAGTGGGCACATTGGGGCTTACTAATGGATTAAAAGAAGCTGTATCATTAATCATATAAGTTGGGCTCCATAAAATAGTGCCCTGCCCTGCAACATTTAATTGTAAGGTATCAATAGTGCATATCAAAGTATCATTAGTAATGTCAATAACGGGTTTTGCTCTTACCGTAACCACGATGGTATCCGTTCTTTTTCTGCTACATCCGTTTACTCCTACCGATACAATATAATTGGTGGTGTTGGTGGGTGAAGCTGTAGGATTGGCAATGTTTGTGGCGCTGAGTCCTGCGGCGGGTGTCCATGTAAAAGTATTACCGCCAGCAGCCAATAACTGTATAGCATTTTGCCCACTACAAAAAGAAGTATCGGGCCCCGCATTTGGGATCGCTAAAGGCGTTACCGGAATATTAATGTTTTTTGAAACAAGGCAATTATTACCCCAGCGAGTTTGTAATGTATAAGTAGTAGTAATGGCGGGGTAAGCAAGGGTGTTTTGGTTTGCAGGCGTGGCAACGGTTGCAGCAGGGCTCCATGACCACTGCAGGGCATTTGTTTTATTGCTGCTACCCGTAAGTGTTAGTGTGTCTCCTTCGCAAATAGTAGTTGGTAAAGCACTGATATTATTGGTTAAATTAAAGAGTGGTGTTAACCTTACTGTGTCGCTGCTGCGGCAGCCCTGATCTTCCAATGTTACGGTGTAGGTGGTAGGCACAGATGGAAATACGGTTGGGGTAGCAGTATTGGCTCCAATGATATTGCTGGCAGGTGACCATATAAAATTGCCGGTACCCGTTGCCGTTAGTTGAAGACTGTCCAGCCCGCAATATGAACTGTCAGGGGAGCTTAAGGATAGCGCCGGACTACTTAGTACTGTAACGTCTCTAAATACAGTATCTATACAGCCTTTACTGTTTGATACAATGAACTGCACACTGTATGGTCCCGGTGCAGTAAAAGTATATGTGGGATTTTGTAAATGGCTTGTATCTGCCAATGTAGAGAGGTTGCCAAAGTTCCAGCTCCAGGAATCTATAAAACCATAAGCGGTTCTGGAAGTGTCATTAAATTGAACGGGTAGTCCGGTACAGAATGGTGCGGAAACATCAAACCCAGGGTAAAAACCTGGATACACAGCAATGGTTCTTGTAGTTGAATCGGTGCAATTACCTCCCTTGTTGATAATAAATGTTACTACATGCACGCCCGTATCGGGATAAAGATAAACAGGATTGTCAAGATTAGAAGTATCAGATAAAGTGGTGGGGTCTCCAAAATCCCAGAAAACAGTGTTGGCTCCGGTGCTGCTATGATCAAACTGAATATTAGAGCCATCGCAGGTGACTAAGCTGGGCATAGCGACAGCTTCTGTAGGAATACAGGGCGATACCTGAACAATCAAATCTTTTCGATGAGTAGCAATCAATGATCCATTCCTATAAACATTTATACAAACACATATAACATATTTTCCCGCATCTGGTGCTGTGCCTGTAATAATCCCTGTATTAGGATTAATAGTAGCAAGGGATCCCAAAGGGCTTATTCCGGAATATGGAGCATTGTATAGAACCGAATTATAAGGTGGTGGCAAATGATCCCACCAATCGCCTCTGTCTGCTAAACCGCCGTCTAATGCATTACAAAAACTGTAAGCAAGAGAATCTGTTGGATTTGGATCAATTGCACTGAAGTCAAGACTAAAATTTGAATTAGCACAAACTACAGATATAGGTAGTTTGAATTCTGGTGAGATATCTGTTAATGGACTGGGTAGTAAATTCAGGCCTGGAATAACACATAAATAATTTCCACCCTGACCGAGGGGGAAGGTTGTTACTAAGTTAGATGAACTTTGGCGAGTGGCTGTTTGAAAAACGGCAGTATAGCCACGCATGTTATCGGGCAGCTCTACTAAAAAAGAATACCTTTTATAGGTGTATATTAAAGCAGGAGGATTCTGAATACAGGGAGAGACATTTATTGGTACCGGCAAGGTCCCGGATAAATCCTCTGTGGCTATCCAGTTATTAAAGAATGTTGGTCCGGCATTTCCAATTACCTTAGTATTGTTATCATTATTAAAAATTCCTACAATAAACTGAGATATTAAATTAGCAGTATTTGGAACATCCCCTTTTAATAGTAATAATCTTATACGATATTGTTTTGAATTAGGGGTAATGCCCGGCCCGATGTATTCATATCTCATTTCGCCGCCAATAATGTGTTCGGCGGAAGAGTTTGTACTCAATAAAATAAGAAAAACGATAAAGAGTAGATTTTCTTTCATGAAAGATAGTTAGCAGTGGAAACCGCAACTAAATTAAACTAAAAACCTCACCCGAACAAGCATGCAAGGTTTTTAGTCTGAAATTGATTTAAGGATAAAATTTAGCTTTTTATTGAGTTATAACAATTTTATGATTCTCAACACCTTTAATTGTAGTAACCTTACAATTATAAATTCCAGGTTCAAAATATTGAGAATTAATTCTAACTAATCTTAGATTGTTTCCATTGAATTTCTTTAACTGCCTATTCGTCAAATTTAAGATTTCTACAGAAACTATTAATTCAACTGAAGCAACCTCGAAATAAGAGGATGCAGGATTAGGATAAATGGTTGTAGAAAAATTGCTAACAATCTGCTCATTTTTCGTAGAAGACCTGCATAAAACTGGATTCATTATGACATTATATTTTTCGTCAAAGCATCCACCATAATTATAATAAAAGTGTTTCTGTACATAAGATGGGCCGTAGTACTTGACAATTATCGGTTGAGCCAACCCTCTGCCTGGTATGAGGACAGATGATGCTCCTGCACCCGGGCCTGAAAATATCAAAGCATTTGCTCCAAAATCATAATATTCCCAATCAAAGCCAGAAGTTCCAGGTGTTGTACCATAACCTTGGTTACTTAGAGGATCATTTTTTATGAGATGTGGTGCTCCGGAACAGACGATCTGATTTGGTAATATGCTAGGACTTAAACGAATATTATAGTCTATTATCTTTTCACTACCATTTAAATTTGCTATGCCCTGAAGGTACGAATATGATGACGACGGGTTTCCAATATTCAGTTGAGCCTGACTTGAAACAGGACTACCAGAACCAGGTGTAATTGAAATATTTGGAGAAGAACCTAATGGAAGTGTGAAGATATTCCAAGAATATATAGTTCCGATTCCCATATCGAATTGTTTAACAAAATTATTATTGGTATTAAAGCAATAATAATTTGATGATTGTACGGGATGTGTTTTTGCTCCTAACCAATTATAAGAATCTTCACCAAAATTTCCGTAGCCATACATTTTAAAATTTATATTCACGCTATTCGAAATGCAACCATTATTAATTACGTAATAATTGCCAGAGGCAATACTACTATATCCACTGCCAACTATATAATTCTGAGCAGTTGCTCCAGATATGGGAGAACCGTTGTAATACCACTGATTACCAGTTGACATACTTGATGTAAGTATTCTTCCTTTTGGAGTCGCATCTGCAAATAGATAATAATCAATCGGTCCAGATGGTGTAATGATTGGAGCACAGGTAGGTAGACATTGACTAACTCTTACAGTAGCAGATAAATGTTGACTACAGGGATTATATGTAGAAATTTCATTTAAAGCAGACATGGTTAAGGTCCAAATCCCTACATTGGCAGAAAGAGAAGCATCCACTTGTAATTGCTGGTTGTGTTGAGCAGTTATTGTCTGACCATTAGGCCCATGCCATGTAAATACTGCATTCGTAAAAGTACAGGAATTTGGAACATTCGGCCCGATGGTAACTATACAATTCCCTTGTGTAGGTGTTGGGGTTAGACCAGCAGTAAAACTAGTCACGTCTTTCAGCTCAGGATATGCAAAGCAAACGCCTACGCCATTGCTGGATTGAGTAATTGGTAACTCACCATGAGGAAATATCCATATCATATCATAATCATCAATCGCTATAAAGCTCAAAGTTTTTTGCCTCCAGTTTTTATTGCTGGAATTTGATTCTCAATAAATTACCTGTGCATTTTGGGGAATTTCAGGCGTTAAATAAATATCCGGGCTGGGATATATCAAAGAATAATCGCTACACTTCATCAACACAATTTTAAAATTAATTGATGTTGCTGTATATAAAGAGGGGGCGAGTGAAATTCTATCAAAAAAGCTAAAGCTATATTTATTGCCCTGTTCCAAAGGTGCTATTTTCTGCGTAATTCCCTCATTTGTTAGGGTGGAGCCTTGAATGCCACCAAACATAAAAGCGTATCCTGTCGCAGGGGCGGGAGCCGAAATGATTGTATTGTAAAATAATCTTGAATAAGTATCATCTAAATTAGGTGTGCCCTGTGCAGTATACCAATGAGGGACATACCCAACACCAACAGGGGCAGTTGTAAATGGGTCAAAGTACATTGACTGATTATTTGGATTATATGCGGCAGTAGGATTAAAATTATTATTTGCTATTATGTTTGTACAAATGGGCGGGTCACTAATAGGATTACAATTCATTATCGGAATTAGACTTTGTGGATCAGAAGATCCAGAATTATGTTGTCCTAATACCAATTGGTTAGCACTATACCCCCAAGGAAAACTTTTTTGGCCAATGGATGCTGTTGAAAATAAAATGTAGAAAAGAAAGCAGCAAAGTCGAAGTAATTTCATATAATAATTTTATTTAAAACTAAATATACATTTTATTACCTTATCAATATAACGGTTCCTTTCTTTTCTATTTTTCTTCCCAGGTAATTGGTGCCTTCGGCATACCAAACATAAGTGCCGGGTCCCTGCTGTTGGCCGCCAAAATTTCCATCCCAACCTGCACCTACTTGCGTGGTGGAAAATACTAATTGGCCCCAGCGGTTGTAAACCCTAAAGGCATCCAGCGATTTCATACCTATTGGGATAGGTTTAAAAATATCATTATTATTATCTCCATTGGGGCTAAATCCTGTGGGAACCAATAAATCCGGGTCTATTTTAAATACTTTTACCTTAATGGTATCCAGCCCAAAACATCCCTGTGGATTACTAACTCTAACTGCATAAACAATATCGTCCTGTGGCAAAGAAAGTGGGTTAGCAATATTTACATTATTCAACCATGTTTCGGGCGACCATGAATATAAAGTACTACCCGTAGCATTTAGTTGTAAGGGCTGACCGAGTACGATGCTGGTATCAGCGGGACCTGCATCTGCAACAATCCTGGCTACGGTAACTAATACCGTATCAAATACGGGTTTAGGGCATCCCAACACATCCCGTACCTCTACAATATACCTTGTATCGGTGCGTGGATTTTGAACAACCGGATTGGGGATATTGACGGCATTTAAAAAGCGGCTTGGGCTCCATGAATAAATGCTGCCTCCGCTTGACTGTAATTGAACTGAGTTGCCAAAACAAATGGTAGTGTCCTTACCCGCATTAGCTGCAGGATAAGGAATGGTGGTTATTTGAATGGCATCCTGTGCAGTACACTTTCCTATTCTTCCTACTACAATATAATTGGTGAGCGAATTTATCGGTGTTGCCACAGGGTTTGCAACGGTGGGATCATTCAGTGTAATGGCCGGGGTCCAGGAATATTGTAATGCATCGCTGTTTACTCTTAGCGTAACGGCGTCTGTTCTGCAAATAGTAGTATCTCCCGCAGCCTGAAGTGTAACATTATTTACTACCCTAACTATAACAGATTCAGAAGCAGCACAGCCAAACGCATCCAGGTACTGTGCAGTATAAGTGGTAGTAACATCCGGGCTTACCAAAGGCGTAAAACTGTTTACATCGTTGATCATATAATTGGGCGACCAGCTAATACTTCCATTAGAACTTGCTACGGCATTTAGTTGTAAAGTATCTATCGAACAAATAAGGGTATCATTTGAAACTGTAAATTCCGGGCGGTCTATTATTTGAATTGTTTTTTTAAGCGTATCGAGGCAACCTTTATCACTTCCTACAATAAGTGAAACATCATATGGTCCGGGTGTAATATAAGTATAGGCAGAGTTACGTATTCTACTTGTATCACTGGTTAAAGTAGTAATACCAAAATCCCATTTCCAGTAATTGACCGCTCCATAATTAAGGGTAGTAGCATCATTAAACTGCACGGGCAAACCTTTACACATGGGAGCATTGTCTGTTATGCCAGGGAAAAATCCCGGAAAAACTGATAATTTAGAAGTGGTTGAATCTGAACAGGAGCCTCCTGGATTTACTACCAGCTTTAAAGTATAAACACCGGCCACAGCATAAGTGTGCGATGGACTTTGTTGGGAAGATGTATTGCCATCTCCAAAATCCCATAAAAATCCAGTATTTAAAGGGGAGGTATTTAGATTTTCGAAATTGAAAGAAAAACCATCACAACTAATATAGCTGGGTTGTAATTGTGCCCCGGCAAAATCGCAGGGTGCAACAGTGATAATAAAATCTTTTCGATGAGTGGCCTTGTACTGCCCGGTAATTTTATCATATGAATTTACACATACAGAAACTACATATTTTCCTGCTGCCGGAGCTATGCCGGAAATAATACCTGTTTGGGTATTAATGGAGGCCTTGTTGCCTAATGGCAAAGTACCGGTATAGCCATTGATATAACTGATAGTGCCATATGGGGGAGCAGCGGGATTAATAGGGTTGGCATTGGTAGCAGAGCCGCCATTATAAGCATCACAAAGACTATATTCCAACCTGTCATCGTCAGGGTCGGTAGCACTAAAATCTAAGGTAAAAGGTTTATCATAACATACTACAGAAATTCCCTGGGCAAAACGGGAGCTATTATCTGTACCGTTGGTTCCGATCGTATTGGTGCCGGGTATAACGGTTGTATAGGTAGCTCCCACAGAGTTTGGGATGTTGGCAATATCGTCTATCCTGCAGCAGGTTTGATATGCTGCTGTATACCCTTGTGTATTATCGGTCAATTCTATTTCAAAAGTATAGTAACCGGCAGTGTAGGTAAGGGTAGGAGGATTGGTAATGCAGGAGGGTAGTGTATTTAATGATAATTGTTGTGTTGATGAAATCCCAATATTAACTGTTTGAACAGTTTGAGAAGTATTGTTACTAAAAACACCAATAATTACAGAAGGGGGCATGACTGCGCAACCAAAACAATTTTCATCTCTAAAAAGTCTGAGGGTAATTCGGTAAGATTTACTGTTAGGAGTAGATCCGGGACCGAGATAATCATAGATCATTTCTCCACCAGTAATATGTTTGGCATCTACCCACAGATAGCTGAAGAACAAAGTCAGTATTAGTAAAAATTGTTTCATTAAAAAAATGTAGTACTAAAGTTAATACGTAAAATAAGCAAAATGCCTTTATGATATATGTTATACGTAAATACCTTGCAAAAAGTATGTAAAATTTAACAAAGATTTTTCCGGCTCTTCCATCATTCCCATATGCGCACTATTGCTTAAGATATTGATATGTGATATGGAAGGTAAATGAGATTGCTGTAACCCATGCTCTAACAGCACAGCTTTATCATGTGTTCCCAGCATAAATAACACCGGCTTAGAAAATGTTTTTAATACTTCGGTGCGATCCGGACGACCTATCATGGCCTGGTAATATTGAATTAATGCTTCGGGTTTAAATTGTTTGCCTTTTTCAAGTAGGGAGTTGATGTCTGCATTGCTTTTTTCGGCATCCATAAACAAACCGGGTATACTGGTTTTTAAAAATGCCTGGGTTCCATTTTGTTTTATAAATGCGATGGCTTTATTACGGGTTTCTTTTTTAGCATCATCATCGGCATAGGCACTGCTGTGAAAAAGGCCGAATGCCTGCAGCATACCGGGATATTTTTCTGCAAAGGCAAGTGTAATATATCCACCCATGCTGTGGCCAACCATGGTACATTGGTTCACATTTTCTTTTTCAAGAATTGCTGCAATGCTTTCTGCGTAATCTTCCATACCAATATTATCCCCGCTCAACATAGCTGATTGTCCGCTGCCGGCAATGTCGGGTATGATTAGCCGGTAGTTTTTAGAAATAGCTGCTGCTATCTCATCCCAGATACTGCTGTCTTCTCCAAAACCATGGAGTAATACTACCACATTACCATCTCCCATAACCTTGTAGTGCAGGGAAGCATTTTTATACATTAATTTTTTTTCCATCATTTGTTTTTTATTGAGCGTCCGTACTGATAAATTCTAAGATTGATCCTACAGTCGTACGGTCTCCGTCCGTACTGGCCACATTTGGACGGTCACCGTCCGTACTGATAAATTCTAAGATTTAAAATATCTTACCGTAGCCCTGAATATTATTAGAATTACAAATGGTATGAGTGAAATGTTCAATTGCTGGGGTAAAAAGAACCAAATGGCTAATGCGATTAATCCGGCAATAGCAGTGAATAAAAAATATTTTTTCACCCAGCTTTTATTGCTGGCTATAAAAAATGAAATTACCAGGTGAGTGGGTAAGGCCCACAATAGGTTGTAATTGTTTTTTGTCATACTGTGGTCTGTAGCGGCCCACATAAATATAAGGAGAATTCCAAGAAGCCCGGTGCTGAAAAATAATATACCATCCAGCCCGCTTAACATAACCGGCCATTTTTTTTGAAATGCAACATGAAGAAGGATAAAACCTGCCAGTAAAAAAAGGAAAAATACCATGGGTGTAAAAAAAGATTTATGACCGGCAGCAGGGTATAAATCATACAGTTTTTGCGATGTTGTTACCAGGGGCGTATTTTTTGTACTGTCCAATGCAAACATCAGGTTGTCTGGCAGAAACTGCTGATCAGAAGCTGTCATAATTTTATCTGTAGGGGCACCCAGTAAAATATCAATGCCAAGTTTACTCCACTGCTGATCCCCTATATCAAGGTATTCATGAATGGCCTGTCTGAAACGCATATCAGCCGGTTTTACAGAAGGGAGCAGGGGTGTAGGATGTTTGCTTTTTACAATCAGGTCACGCAGGCGGGTAGTGCAGTTATCAAAAAAGAAATCGTATTGATAATATTTATTTTCTTCTTTCAGATTTTTGATCAACGCATGCTGAATATTTATTTTTTCTGCTGCAGAAAAATTGAGTAACTGTTCTGTCATGCCACGATTGCTGGACTGGTATTCGTTTTTAAAATCTTCAAAATGGGCGATGCTTACATAATACAATAATTTGCCCCTGATGAATTTTAAATAAAATCCTTCATCATCAAAATTAAAAGTGCCGTAGTTGTAGACTATATCTGTTACACTGTTACTGTCTATTACCCTTAGTGCACTGTGCCCAAAAATGGAGTAGAGTTCATCGCCGGGAGTGCAGGTTAATAGAGAGATGCGGATTCTTGAACTATCCTGTGCAAATGTGGTTATTGGAGCAAGAGCCAAAATTCCTATGATGGCAAATTTGATAATTTGAAAATTTGATAATTTGATAATGAAGGAAAGCTGCGACTTTATTTTTGTATAAATATTTTTCATGAATGATGATGAAGTATGAAAAGAATTAATTGACAAAAGTGCAAATGGAAAAAGATTGTCAGTTTTTTTAAATATTTTTTTAACTCTTAATGCTGTAATGCTCAATAATGATATGCCGTAAAAGTGAGTGACACAACGATGTTAAATAATAATTCAAATGCCTGGAAAAAAATATTTACATAAACTTAACTTCAATCTCCTTCATTTTCCTCTCCCCTTAGTGAGCGTATAGGTGAAGGCCACTTTACCTGCTGTAATTAGGAGCCTCTTTGGTAATGGCAATATCATGAGCATGGCTTTCTTTCATACCTGCGTTGCTGATTTTTACAAATTGTGCCTGTTGCAATGCTTTAATGTTGACAGCACCACAGTAACCCATACCCGCTTTTAAACCACCGGTAAACTGGTGCGTAACTTCTTTTAAGTTTCCTTTAAAAGCCACCCGGCCTTCAATACCTTCCGGTACAAATTTTTTGATATCATCATCTACATCCTGAAAATAACGATCGCTGCTGCCCTGCGCCATAGCACCCAATGAACCCATGCCACGGTATTGCTTAAATTTTCGTCCTTCGTATATGATAGTTTCGCCCGGACTTTCCTCTGTTCCTGCAAAAACATTTCCCATCATTACGCAGGTGGCGCCGGCAGCCAATGCTTTTACCATATCGCCGGTATAGCGGATACCGCCATCGCTTATGATACCAATATTTTTATTTTTTAGTGCAGCGGCTGCTTCCATCACAGCGGTTATTTGTGGTACACCGGTGCCGGCTACAATCCTGGTTGTGCAGATAGAACCCGGGCCAATACCTACTTTTACTGCATCTGCTCCTGCATCTGCCAAAGCTTTGGCGCCTGCAGCAGTGCCCACATTGCCTGCTATTACCTGCAGCCCTTTAAAAGATTTTTTTACACTTTTCAACATATCTATTACCCCTTTGGTGTGGCCATGGGCACTATCCAGGCAAATGATATCTACACCTGCTTTATATAATGCATCTACTCGCTCTAAAGTGTCTGATGTAATGCCTACCCCGGCGCCTACCAACAGGCGGCCAAAAGAATCTTTGATGGCATGTGGATGACTTTTTAATTTTAGAATATCACCAAAAGTTACCAGGCCTATTAATTTGCCGGCTTTATTAACCACCGGCAATTTTTCGATTTTATTTTTCTTAAAAATAATTTCTGCTTTTTTAAGGTCGGTGCCTTCCGGTGCAGTAATAAGGTTTTGAGAAGTCATCACATCGCTCACCTTTTTTTTATAGTTGGTTTCAAACCTTAGGTCACGGTTGGTAAGAATGCCTACCAGTTTTTGCTGACCATCCACAATAGGAATTCCGCCTATTTTATTTTCTTTCATCAGCCTCATCGCTTCGCCAATAGTGGCGTCGGCAGTAAGGGTAATGGGGTCCAGGATAAGGCCGTTTTCGCTGCGTTTTACTTTGCGCACTTCGCCTGCCTGCCGCTCTATGCTCATATTTTTGTGAAGGATACCAAGGCCACCTTCCCTGGCAAGCGCAATAGCAAGTTGTGCTTCTGTAACGGTATCCATTGCTGCACTTAGCATAGGAATATTAAGGCTGATGGTTTTAGTGAGTTGTGTGCTGATGTCTACATCCCGGGGAAGTATTTGCGAATAGGCAGGTACAAGCAGTACGTCATCGAACGTTAAGCCATCAGCAGTAAATTTGTTGGATTGTTTGAGTGGAGTCTTTTTTATTGTTGCCATGGGCAAAGATAAAAGAAAAATACAAACAGCCCAAACCGGCTTAGGTGGGGTTGCGGTGTGTTTTATTTTATCCTGCAAATATGGAGTTAATTGATTGGCATGAAAAAAAAGTAAAATTCTTTTTTCGTATTATGGAGTTATTTTATACAATTTACCGGGCATAACACTAACAACTCCCTGCATTTCCAGCATCAGTAATGCTGCAGCCACTGAGCTGCTGCTCAACCCTGATTTAAAATAGAGTTCATCAATTTGAATATTGTCCTGCTGCTGCAAAATGTCCACTACAATTTTTTCTTCCGGAGTTAATTCAATAAATAATTCCCTTTGTTTTTTTTGTAATTTTTTTTCTTTGGGCACCCAATTCATTAATTCCAATAAATCGGTAGCTCCTGTAATAAGGGATGCTTTGTTGTTTTTTATCAGGAGGTTGCAGCCCTCGCTTTTGCTGTCTGTTACCCTGCCGGGAAAAGCAAATACATCTTTGTTGTAACAGTTGGCCAGCTCTGCGGTAATGAGGGATCCTCCTTTTTTACTACTTTCTATTACTACCAATGCATCGCATATTCCTGCAACAATTCTGTTGCGTTTTGGAAAATTTTGTTTGTCGGGATTGGTGCCACTGATAAAATCTGTTAGTAGTCCGCCTTGTTCTGTCATTTGTTTGGCAAGTGTTTTATTTTGTGCAGGGTAAATCCGGTCCAGGCCATGTGCCAAAACGCCTACGGTATGCATGTTATTTTTTAAGGAAGCTTTATGGGCAATGGTATCAATCCCAAAGGCCAAACCACTTACGATTAATATATTTTCTTCTTTTAATTCTTCTATCAACTTCTCACATTGCTGTTTGCCATATTCAGAATGGTTGCGGGTACCTACAATAGAAACAATATTGGTTTTGTTTAAATCTGCATTGCCCCTGTAATAAAGCAGCAAAGGGCTGTCGTAACAATTCAGTAATCGTTTGGGATAATTATCATCTGTTATAAAAAGAGGAGTGATCTTATATTTTTCAATAAAATTTATTTCTGCTTCGCAGGAAGTGAAATCCTTAAAAGCTTTAATGCTTCCTGCTCTTACAGTTCCAATACCTTCAATGTTTTCTAATTGTTTTTTTGGGGCTTTAAAAATAGCAGCAGCATCTCCATAAATATTGATGAGTGCTTTTGCATGCACATCGCCAATATTGGGAGTGAGTGTGAGAGCAACCTGGTATAGGAGATCATTGTTCATACAGTAACGCAGAACAATATAATAAAAAATTAGTTAGATATAATACTAAGTTCTGTTCTGCGATTTTTTGCTCTGCCTGCTTCGGTATTATTATCGTCAATTGGTTTGGCTGCCCCAATACCTTTAGCACTAAGCCGGGTAAGCGCAATTCCATTTTTTTGCAAATATGCTACAACTGTTTTTGCCCGGTTGTTGCTTAATAAGAGATTGTCTGCATCCTTCCCAACATTATCGGTATGGCCGCTTATGAGGATTCTTAATTTTGGATTGTCGTTCATTAACTGAATTACATTATCAAGTTCTGCCAGCGACGCCGGTTGAAGTTCGAATTTTTTTGTATCGAAAAAAATATTTTTCAACACAACGGAGGCCCCGGCTTCAATAGGCTGAAGCGGAATATTTATAACAAGCGGTGAATCGGGCTGGCTGTTTTTCATAGAAAAATTATCTGAATAAAACAGGTAACCTTTTCGGTTTACATTAAAAGCATAATCCATTCCTGCCGGTAAGGTTACCAGGTAATTGCCATCTTCATCGGTTTGCAGTTTTGAAATTAATTTTCGGCTATTGATGTCTGTTAGTTCTACCGAAGAGGGCAAGCCGGCATTTGTTTTTTTATCATACACTTTACCTTTTACCCACAGTACTTTTTCTGCCCTGATATCTTCCCTCAGTTCAAATTGATAAAGATCAAGGCCACCACGGGTATCGCCACCATCACTGGCATAATAAGCTGTCTTGCCATCAGCCGATACAATCAGTGAGCCTTCATCATCAATAGTATTGATGGGATATCCAAGATTAACGGGAGTGCCCCAGCTTTCGTCTTCCATTTTTTTGCTTAGAAAAAGATCGGTAAGGCCATAACCGGTATGCCCGTTGCTGTTAAAATATAAAGTTTTATTATCCGCATGAATAAAAGGACAACCTTCATCTGCGATGGTATTTACGGCAGGTCCCAAATTGATGGGTTGGCTCCAGCGTCCACTGTTGCTGCGGTTACTTACCCAAATATCTTTTCCTCCATAACCTCCCGGGCGGCTGCTGGCAAAATATAAATTTTGTTTGTCTGGAGAGAGTGATGGCGAGGATTCCCAAAAATCAGTATTGATTATCCTGCCCATATTTTCGGGTTCTGTCCAATCGCCCGTTTTTGTTTTGTATGCTATATAAAGATCACAACTGCCTTCTCCTTCAGGATAATTGCATCCTGTAAAAATGAGCCAGTCACCATCCTGCGAAATATTTTGTGCACCTTCATTAAGGTTCGTATTTATTTTTCCTCCCACAGGTAATGCCTTACTCCATGCCCCATTTATCCAATTACTTTCATAAAAATCCTCATCATTATTTACCCTTCTTGTAAAAATCATTCTGCTCCCATCAATGGTAAGCGAAGGAAAATATTCAAGGGCCGCAGAGTTGACATTATCTCCTGCATTTTTAGGAGCAAATACATAGGTGGCAATGCCTTTTTGTTTTAAGTTGTTTTCATATGCTACACCCAGTTCATAACTTTCTTTTCTATAATTGGCAGCTTTAATACTTTGCACATTTAGCCTTGGAGTTTTTAAAAATTCATTGACTTTAACTAATGCTTTGTCAAATTTTCCAATGCCCGCAAGGGATATGGAGTAAGGCAATAAATATGTTTTAGAATAAATACTATCCATTTTAAAGGCAGTTTCAAAGTCATTTACCGAAGCGGGATAGTTTTTAATATTGGCATAGATACCTGCTCTTGAGAGATAAACATCCACAAATTTCGGATCTGCCTTTAGTGCTTCGTTTAATTTATTGATCGCTGCAGTATAGTTTCCTGCCTGGGCCTGTTCATAGGCATACCCATATATTTCGCCTGCTTTTTTATTTACTTTTTCAGGATCGTACCACTGGGCAGTAAGGGTAGTGGGTATATAAAGGAGAAAAAATATAAAAAATATATAGTTAAGGTAAGTTCCGTGTGGTTGTAGTTTTATCATGGTTAAATATTGCAAATTGAAGATAAAGCGAAATATGCTTTAAAGTATTTCAATACTGTTAAAGTGAAAACAAGCATTTCACTAATAACATGAATTGATCGAAATAATCCGGGGGGTCAGGGAACGTTAATATATTTATGTATTTGTAAAGAAATGCGCCATTTTGGGTGTTGTTTTACATATTCAATCATGATGGGGGTTATACTGGAAGCCTTATCCCATTCAGGTTGCAGATAAAGTTTGCATTCGGGATTTACCAGTGAAGCATATTTTTCTGCCCATTCAAAATCTGATTTATTAAATATCACCACTTTTAGTTCATCGGCCATTTTAATTACTTCCGGCAAAGGTGCTTTAAATTTTTTGGGCGAAAGACAAATCCAGTCCCAATCGCCGGAAAGTGGATGAGCGCCGGATGTTTCTATGTTCGTTTGAAAGCCTTTGTTTTTTAATGCCATGGTAAGATTATCCAGCGAATGCATGAGCGGTTCGCCTCCTGTAATCACTGCTATCACTGCGGAGTCTTTTTCCTGCGAACCTGTTGCTGCCATGTTCACGATTTCATCTATACTAAATTTCGGATGCTTATCAGCATCCCAGCTATCTTTTACATCGCACCACACACAGCCTACATCACAGCCTCCGAGCCTTATAAAATAAGCTGCTTTCCCCTGGTGATAACCTTCGCCCTGGATCGTATAAAAATGTTCCATCACAGGAAGGGATTGTACCATCACCTGCTCCAGGGCGGCAATAGAATCAATAGATTGATTGTATAAAGAATTTTTATTTTTCATTTTTATTTACGCTTCGTACTAAGTCAGGCCTGAGAGACTGAGGGAATTTGTTTTTGTAAACAGGCATTGTAGGTATTCTTTAATAAAGCAGCAATTGTCATTAAACCTACACCACCCGGTACCGGAGTTATATAACTGCATTTAGGAGCTACGTTATCAAAATCTACATCCCCTTTAATTTTAAAACCCGATTTTTTTGTTGCATCTTCTACTCTTGTGATACCTACATCTATCACTACTGCATTTTCTTTTACCATATCTGCGGTTAAGAAAGATACTTTGCCCAAAGCGGCTACAATGATATCGGCCTGCAGGCAAATTTCTTTTAAATTTTTTGTGCGGCTATGGCATATCGTTACTGTGCAGTTACCGGGATTGGTATTCTGGCTTAACAGAATACTCATGGGCCTTCCCACAATATTGCTTCGGCCTATTACTACTGCATGTTTACCAGCAGTTTCAATGTTGTAATGCTCCAGCATCAGCATCACACCATAAGGAGTGGCGGGTATAAAAGTTGGTAAGCCCTGCACCATTTTTCCGATACTGATGGGATGAAATCCATCTACATCTTTTAAAGGGTTAATGATATTGATAATTTTTTCTTCACTGAAATGTTTGGGAAGCGGTAATTGCACCAGGATACCATCCACATCATCATCATTATTTAACTCCTCAATTTTTGCAATAACAGTGGCTTCGTCTATATCTTTATCAAACCTAACCATACTGCTTTTAAAACCTACTTCTTCGCAATTTTTTACTTTGCTGGCCACATAGGTTTCACTGGCACCATCAGTGCCTATTAGAATAGCGGCCAGGTGCGGTATTTTTTTATTGGAAGATTTAAGTTGATTGGTTTTATCCCTTAATTCATTTTTTACCGCCTGGGAAACTATTTTTCCGTCTAAAAGTTGCATGCCGCAAAAATAACGAGTATTGTTGATTTTAAGTTATGTTTCGTGCAAGGGATTTTGTTTTGTTGATTTTGCCTAACTTGGCAAACAGAAACTAAACTAACCAGATTTGAGAAAAAATATAGTTCCTATATTCTTTATTTTATTTTTTTGCCTGCATAGCAATCATAGCTTCTCCCAAACGCTCAGATATAGTGTGAGTATGCCATATGTAAGTCTCGGGGCTTACAGTACCAAACAATCAGATCCATTTGCATTTACAAACAACCAGGCTGCTTTGGCACAGGTAAAAGCGGGTAGCGCCGGTGTTTTTGGCGAAAGACGTTTTATGCTTACAGAAAATAGTGTGTATGGATTGGCCGCAGCTTTACCCACCAATTTAGGAAACTTTGGCGTGCAGGTAAATTATGCCGGATTTAAAAACTTTAATGAAAATAAGATAGGGCTGGCTTATGCAAGAAAATTAGGCAAGCTGCTCGATCTTGGAGTGCAGTTTAATTATTATGGTTACAGGATTCCTCAATATGGCAATGCCTCATCTGTAAATTTTGAGATTGGAGCAATCATGCATTTTTCTGACAGGTTTAATGGGGGTATTCATGTTTACAATCCTGTGGGAGGAGACTTAGGCAAAGAGGGAAATGAAAAATTAGCATCTGCCTATAAATTAGGATTGGGTTATGATGCAACTGATAACTTTTATGTAAGTGCCGAAATTATAAAAGAAGAAGATAAAGCCGTGAATGTAACCGGAGGAATTCAATATCAATTTTTAAAACAATTTTTTGCCAGGGCAGGCTTTATAAGTGAAACCGGCAGCGGCTTTGCCGGGCTTGGCCTGGGA
>JBBRFX010000077.1:0-17512 GCA_038241275.1 Chitinophagales bacterium | reverse complement strand
TTCTGCTTTAGGGGATGGTATAGATTGGATGATTCGGAGCAGTTGTTCGGTGTTTGCGACATCGGTTTTGTACAATTTACCGTCTGTTGACTCCATTTTCAGTTGTCCGATTTTTTCGGACAACTCACTTCCTTCTTTTTTGAGTTTAGTTTTCAAGTCGTTCCAATACTTTCTGCCACGATCAGTACCTGTCAGTATTTCAATAACATCAATAATGGAGAAATACCATTTCTCTTCTTTTTCATCCCAATGGGTTCTGACTTTTTTTTGTTCAAATAATTTTATTTTATTTTCCATGTCACAATTTTTTATTTAAGAGGACTATTTTTCTTTCAATGCTATCACACAGGTAGTAAGGTTATGCATTTCCAGGTTTCCACCGGTGGCCCTTGCCAGTTCTGCATTGCTAAACATACCGGCCATTGGTACATTCCAAACATTTTTGATGCCTTCCAGTTCTTGTGTCATCAATGGGCCGAGTGCTAAAATTCTCCCGGCACAACTGAATACCAACACGGCATCGGCTTCGGGCATTTCAGTAGCTTTCAAATCTTCAACAGCATTTATTACTTTATCCATTACATCAAAATCAGGAGGTAATGAAAAACGCACTTTGGAACCTTGCGGCACCATGCCACTACAGTAAAACGA
Source organism: Chitinophagales bacterium (assembly GCA_038241275.1). Classification (GTDB taxonomy): domain Bacteria; phylum Bacteroidota; class Bacteroidia; order Chitinophagales; family Chitinophagaceae; genus Ferruginibacter. The sequence goes on along the minus strand of JBBRFX010000077.1, from coordinate 16,861 downwards.
ATGATCTGTCCAATCAATCACCAGCCCTGGTCGCATAACCGGGTCGCCCTTTTCCCGTTGCAGTTGCAAAGGAAAGTTGGCGGCGATCTCTAATAGTAAGCCTGTATTATCTGGGCTTACATTTTCTATACCACCATATTTAGCGGTTATATCCAATACCGGTACATTGTCTACTGTGTATACATGGTTGCCTTCACTTTTAGTGACGAGTTTTTCTGTGCCTACTGCCTTCCATCCGCAGGTAGCTTTTCCTTTGATTGTTATTTTATTTTCATCCAATGCCAGCACCACCAATCCTTGTTTGCTCTCCCAATTATTAGTGAATACAAATTGTTCGGCAAATGTGAAATCGTCGCCTGCCATACCGCCATATACATTTACCTGTGGGCCTATCACTTCTTCAAAACCCTTTAACAAAGCCTCTGCATCGGTGGAAGAATGACTGCCTGCAATTAGAAAGGCAGGATTGTGAATTTTTTCTTTTGCTTTTAAGGCTAATGAAGCCGCAACTTCCTTAAAATTTCCATCCAGGTATTCTGAATGTCGGATTTGGAAATAGGCCGGCTTTATATCCAGCAACAATATGGCGGTAGATTGTTTCTCCGGTACTTCATTAGTAAACTCTCCATTGCTGGTAGCTCCAAAAACCTGCAGCCCTGCTTTATCCAATAGTTCAATAATGGATTTTCTGTTTTGGATGATGGATAGAAATACAATTGCCAGTGTGGGAGTAAAACCATCTGCAGTACTATGCAGAAATGCAGAGTTAATTTCTTCAACTGATTTTCCTTTGATTGATTTTGCTTTCATGATTGTTTTTTATTTTGCCGGTAAGACGGAAAGGCGGAATAAATGAGAAACGCCTTTTTGACTTACCAGCTGATCATTATTTTTCTTTTAATGCCACCAGGCAGCAGGTATTATTATGATACTCATTTTTACCCGTTTTTCCAGCCTGCACGGCCCGTCCGAACGGATCATCCGGGCGGGCAGACAGGGATTTTCCATATTCGCCATAGGAAAAAAAGCCTGCCATGGGTGCATCCCAAATTTTTTGCACTCCTTCTATTTCTTCTTTCATTACCATCCCAAACGATAAATACCTGCTTACGCAGGAGAACATGATCAAGGCATCGGCTTGCTGCTGTGCATCGTCTTTAATGCTCTTACATTCCGCAATTACTTTTTCGATGGAATCAAAATCTGGTGGCAGCGAAAACTTTATTTTTGAACCTTGAGGCACATTGCCGGAACAAATAAGTGAACGGTCTTTACTATTGGCAAACATAGCTGTCCGTATTACAGGATCTACATTTTCCCGTTCCACTTGCAATGGATAATACCAGGAGCTTAAAAATGTTACGATTTCCTTGTTGCCATCTTGCTTTATCTCCACACCAAGGTAATTCATCAACATATCCAATGCTGGTTTATCGTCAATAGTGTACACGGTATTGCCTTCGCTTTTAGTAACTGTTTTTGCAGTGCCAATAGCATTCCAGCCACAAGTAGCTATACCTCTTACATCTATTTTATCTTCATCAATAATCAGTGCTACAATTGCACAATCATTACTTTTTTTGTTGGTAAAAACAAATGTCGATTCCAGTGCCAAATCATCTGCTGCCTTACCTCCAAATACGGTCACTTCCCCGTTTGCCGACAAGAGCGTTTTTCCAAAGCCTTGTATAATTCCTTCAACAATTGGTTCACCATCTAACGACACTCCGCTGTTTGCGATAATGAAAGCAGGGTTGGTAAAGGTTTCTTTTCCTGCGACTCCTAGTTTTGTTGCATCTTCTAAAGCGGTCTCTTTACTTGTTTCAAGAAATTCCAATTTAAAATAAGCAGGATTCATGTCGAGCAACATCATCACAATGCTTCCTGCCTCAATGTCTCCATCAATAAATTCGCCTGCAGTGGTAGCACCAAATATCTGAATGCCTTTTTCGTCCAATAATTTGGAAATAGCTTCTCTGTCCTGTTTAACAGATATGAATACAATGGCTAAAGTTGGCTTGAATCCGTCACCCATGCTTTTTTCCAGTGCGGCCTTAATTTCTTTTGTTGATTTTCCTTTGATTGATTTTGCTTGCATTGTGTATTATTTTTTGCCGGGAACCTGCCTGTCGGCAGACAGGGACGGGAAGACGTAGTGAAAGTTATAAAACGACTTACCGCCTTACCGGCTGATTTTTATTTTTCTTTTAATGCTACCCAACTATTGGTAGTTGAATGAAATTCATGTTTACCATTTACAGACCGTCCAAATTCTCCATAAGAATAAAAACCTGCCATCGGCGAATTCCAAACTTCGGCTAATCCATCATTTTCCTGTTGTGCCATCGGGCCCAGTGCCGCCAATCTGCCTGCACAGGAAAATATCAGTACGGCATCTGCATCGGATTGAATGGTATTTTTAAGTTCGGTTGCTTTATTAATTATTGTTTCTACAATATCAAAATCGGGAGGGGTAGAAAAGCGAAACCTGGATCCTTGTTGTACATTAACCTCACAGGTGAGTGCCTTTTTTTCTTTATCGAATCCAATGGGATTGCACATTAAAGACTCTCTATCTGCTCTTTCAATTTGAATAGGATACTGATTACCCAAGTTCTCGAAAAATTCAAATTTATTATCATCGGATGGTAAAGTACTTCCGAGATAGCGCATGTACATATCAAGTGCCGGTTCGTTATCTATTGCATATATTATGTTGCCTTCACTTTTTGTAACGGTTCTGGTAACGCCGATTGGTTTCCAGCCAGAAATTGCCATGCCATGCAGGCTGACCTTGTCTTCATTTAATATTAGAACCGCCATACCATAATCCGTAGACTGGTTGTAGGTAAATGCATAGGTGCCGGTAAATGTCATATCATCCCCCGCCATACCACCAAACATATTTGCATGAGACCCCACTACTTTTTCAATACTGTGGATAAGGGTTTCTCCGTCCATCATTTTTCCATCTGCAGATAACCCGGAGCTGCAAATGATAAAGGCGGGGTTGCTGAAATGTTTCAATGCATCCTTCGCCAGTTGTGTAGCTGCATCGCTCACATTCAGTTGGCCAACTTCCTGAAATAAGATGCGGTAATATGCTTTGTTCAGATCGAGTAATAAAATAACAATGGAACCCTCATCCTGGTGGCCATCAATAAACTCGGTGCTGGAAGTGGCACCAATAATATCAATTTCATGTTGATGTAATAGTTCACAAACTGCTTTCCTGTTTTGTTTGATGGAAATGAAAACAATGGCCAGTGTGGGCTTATATTCATCCGCCATACTTTTTTGCATAGCGGTTTGAATCTCTTCTGTTGATCTTCCTTTGATTGATTTTGCTTTCATTATTTATTGCTTTCTAATTTTCTTATGCACTTTTATTTCTTATCAATTGATTGAATGATGCGTTTCATCAACTCATTCATCTTACTGTCATCCATCCATCTCGTAACAACTACCATGTCATGTTCATTATCTACCACTATATAATTACCGCCAAAGCCTGCAGCGAAATAAATATTGGAAGAAACGTCCGTCCATTTTTTGCTGCTGTTAATCCACCACATGTAACCATAATCTTTGTTAGGTACAGAGGGGCGATGTGCTTCAGCAATCCATTTATCGGATAAAAGTTGTTTGTTCTTCCATTTTCCATTTCTTAAAAACAGCAAACCAAATCTTGCCATGTCTGTTGTATTGATGAAGATGCCGCCACCGTGATGCCCGCCGCCACTTACAGATTGCATCATTATCCCATCCATATTTACAAAACTACCCTCGTAGCCATACCAGCGCCACGTAACAGAGGTACCAATTGGGTCCATTATTTTTTCTTTCAATACCATTGGCAATGGCTTGCGATAAACCTGAAGTAAGGAATAGGCTAATAAATTTACTCTTACATCATTGTATTCAAATGAAGTTCCGGGTTGCAACAACTTCCTGTTTTTCCAATCGTCCATACTACCTTCTCCTGGTGGACGGTCGGCCCAATCATGGAGTCCGAAAAGTGTTCCGCTCCAATCAGAAGATTGGTTAAGCAAATGCTCCCATGTAATTTTTGAATTATGATCAGCTTTAAAAGCATCATCCCACACATATTTATTTACCGGGTCCTGCACATTTTTAATAAGGCCATCATCTACTGCCAGGCCTGCAACGGTAGAAAGAAAACTTTTAGTGGCGCTAAAAGTCATGTCCACCCGGTTTATATCTCCCCATTGAGCTACGATAAATCCATTTTTTATTATAAGGCCAGCCGGTCCACCTCTTTCTTTCATTGGGCCGATGATGGCATAGCCCGGTTCTCTTGCATAGGCTTTGTGGTTAGCAATGCGCAAATCCCTTTCTACTTTATTCTCATTGTTTAATGCAAATGCAACCGCACTGTCAAGCTGTTGCTTGTTCATGCCAAGCTGTTGTGGAGTTTTTGTTTGCCAGGCAGTATCCGGAAAATAAAGAGGCTGCCCTGTTGTAACGAGGGATAACGGCAATAAGCCAATTACAAATACAAGCAGTTTATTTTTCATGATAGTTGTTATATTTTTAGTTTTTGGTACGCTTTTCATTTGCTTTTAATACTCTTAAAAAATTTCCTCCTAATATTTTATTGATATCTTTTTTGCTATAGCCTCTTGCTGCCAGCGCTTTTGTAATAAGAGGGTAGGTACTTACGTCGTCTAATTGTTGGGGAGTAAGGTTAATGCCGTCAAAGTCGGAGCCCAGGCCAACATAATCAACACCAACTAATTTTGCTATGTAATCAATATGATCAATTAGCTTAGATAAAGGTGGACGTATAATATTTGCTTCTACAGTGTATTTGTGGTACATAGAATCCATGGCGTAAAATTCAGGGATGCCAGATTTTTTCAGCGCATCAAATTCTACTGCATGCTTTTCAAAAAAAGCGGCTTCTTTTTTATCAAAACTGCTATCAATAAAACCTGGGTGAAAATTGACTTGTATTACGCCGGCATTTTTTGCAATGGCCTTTATCTGTTCGTCTTTTAAATTACGCCTGCTATGCACCAAACTGTACACCGAGCTGTGTGATGCAAAGATTGGTTTGGTAGTTAGTTTTATTACATCCCAAAAGGTCTGATCGCCAGCATGACTCACATCAATCAACATCCCTATTTGGTTCATATGTTGCACTACCTGCTGGCCAAACTTTGTAAGTCCCTGTTTCTTCTCTGCATTTAAAGCCGCAGGATCTGCAGGGTTTGGGGCTGTTTCCTGTGCCGCACTTGTAGCCCAGGAAGGTGCAATATTGTGAGTAAGAGTAAGGTAACGGGCTCCCCGATAATAGAGTGAATCAAGTTTGTTGAGGTCGTCTTCTATCATGTGGCCACCTTCTACACCAAGCATGGCTGCAATCTTGTGTTGCTTTACTGCTTTTAGGAGTGCTGCATAGTTGGCAACTTTTACAATTTTTCCCGGGTTGCGTGCTATCACTGCATCAAGGCTGTCTATCTCGCTGTTGGCATAGGCGTATGGGTGCGGCAGGTCACCATCACAATACACGGAAAAGATCTGAACATCAAGCCCCCCTTTTTTCCATCGGGCAAGGTCGCTGTGCGTTTTATTTTGCAGATCCTGGTCAAAAACAATTCCCAGGTCTGCGGCTCGCATTAATATATCATTATGGGTATCTACAACAATTGCTTTAGTATGTATTTTTTGATAAGATTGTGCAGCAAGAATCTGTGCAACTAAAAGAAGGTTAAATAAGAATGTACATTTCATATGAATTATTTTTTACCAAGCGTCTTACTGCCTTCCCGGCTATTTAATTTATTTGAATAATCAATTATTTACCAGGTGCCGGCATTAATCCCAGTTGTGTCATAAAATCCATGTTATCATAAAAGTCTTGTTCTTTCGCAATTTTTCCATCACGCATGAGTACAATCGTTGATCCATCTAAATCAACCGACTTGCCAGTGGCCGGTATACCAAAAAAGTTGCCGGAATGTTTTCCTTTAAAGTTCCAATGCTTCACCAATTTATCGCCCTGGCCAAATACATCTTTGATGGTGAACTGAATATTGGAAAAACCGTTGATGAAGTTTGCATAAAAGGCACGGGCACTATCAATGCCCGCAACATCGGCCGGCTTCATATGAAACGTAACATCTGTTGTAAAGTTGGAATCGTTGATCATATCCAACCTACCGTTGTTCATCACTTCATCCCACACATGCGTATAGGCTTTGATATTGGCCGCAACAGGATCGGGTTTTGCCCCGGGTGCTGTTGTGCAGGCACTAAAAATTAAAGTGAATAACGCCATGGATGCAAAACAGGTATTGCTAAATGTTGATTTTTGTTTCATGTTGTTTTATTTGAAGGGTTTAATTTATTTCGATTAAAATATTTACCGGAAGAGCAGCATATTGAAAAATTTTGCCGGCATACCAATGATTTTTAAAACTAAAGAAAAGAGAGATTACGGTAAGTGGTATTTCAAAAGGAATAGAATAATGATAGCAGCGAATTGTTTCTGCTTTTAAGGCTTACACTTTTAAAAACGGTCAAACACAAAAGGAAACAAAAGATAGTATAAAATATCCAAGTTGATCGAATTATATCTTTTTCAAATTAATGATACAGGTAATTATATCCTGAGTTTATTAACAACGATTTTATTTGTAAATCTTAGAGATAGATAAACCAGCTGCAAGAGCCCGCATGCAGTTAAATATATTTTTGCAGGAAGCAACGGTAGCAAAATATCAGGAATATTTAAATCGGGAAATAAAAAGGGAATGGCAAGAAGAAAAGCCGGGCAGCACACACTACACGGATTTTTTAGAAGAAAATTTTAGATCAAGATTAAAAAAGTTGTTTAATCACTGCTGCCTTTATCACCCACAAACCATTGTTCTTTATTTTTAAACAACACATTAAAAGTAGTGAGTGAACCATAGCAGCGGGTGATGTATTGCTGGATGTTTACTTTTTCTTCGTCATTTAGTTTTTTATTGCTGTTGATGTTTTGTTCCAGTACCCTTAGCCGGTCTCGCAGCATAACGATTTTATGAAAAAAATCGGCGATTGGAATTTCTTTTGGCTTGAGCGTTTTATCTGCGGTTTGCAATAACATGGTTCCCCCGATCCACTTATCACCCAGCGGAACAAGTTCTGATATATCACTCCATTGTCTTAATATCTTCAACAAGGATCTTTCTACTTCTGATACTGTTTCTACTTCTGCCGTTACATTTTCCGGAATAATCTCTTCCAGGTTATCATCTGTTTTATCTATTTCTTTTATCCCGGTATTGATAAATGAAATTAAATAAGTGGCATACCTAACGGCTACTATTACGCCCGGACCATGTTTGATATGTTGTAACCTTGTACCGATACCTAAGTTTAATTGATGCGCTTCCATTATTATTTTATTTTTTTAAATTCGTAAGGATTGTATTCTATAAAATCGGCTACCTTAACGGTTACGCCGGTAACTTTTCCATTTTGTACAGTAAAAGGAAAAACAGCTTTACTAAATTCCGGATCACTGAATGTTGCATAAAACCGGTTTGCTCCAATTGGTTCCAGTTTTGCAAACATACCGGGATGATGACTGAATTTCATTCTTAATTCATTCGCTTCCTGCACCACAGCCATATTGCCATACACGTCGTTAAAATAAGTGCCACAATAATTTTTTACGGCGAGGGATGGTTTTAGCTGAAGTGCCACAGAGTCTGATAATTTATTTTGTATTTTTTCTTCCTGCATTTTTTCCTGCAAATAAAAACCGAGGTATGCTTTGCTGTAATCTCTGTAAGGTTTATCCAGGTAGGCATCTGCTATTTCCCATTTTAATGCTTCATAAAAACTGTTTTGATCTGTGTTGGTAAAAACAAGAATTCCGAGTTTTTCTTCCGGTAATAAAGTTACACTGGTTACAAAACCATTTACGCCACCGGTATGAGAAACAACTTTTTTTCCACAATATTCTTCCAGCATCCATCCCAGGCCATAGAGACTAAAATGTCCGGTATTATAAAGATGACCTCCATTTCCGATGATACTTTGCGGCAACCAGGTTTGGGAAATTGCTGCTGCAGGAATTGCCTGTTTATCATTGTATTTGCCCCTGTTTAATTGTGCCATTACCCAATGACTCATATCATTTACAGAAGATCCGATACTACCCGCCGCAGCAAGATTGTCTATGCCGGCGAAAGGGATTTTTATAAGTTGACCGTTGCTAATGGTATGTGCACTGCATTTATTAAGCGCATTTGAAAAATCTTTACTTAATGCTAATGTACTTGTCATTTCGAGCGGATCAAATATTTTTTCCTTTAAATAAACTTCCCATTCTTTTCCGGTTGCTTTCGGAATAATTTCTCCGGCGGTTAAAAAGGCAGCATTGGTATATCCCCATTTTGTTCTAAATGGATATTCAGCTTTTATATGGCTCATTTTTTCAATCACTTCGCTGCGGGTAAGGTTGCTGGTCCAGTAGGTAAAATCGCCCTGAAAAGTTTTAAAACCAAGACGATGGCAGAGCAAATCTCTTACAATTGCCTGCTCGCCGGCAGCTTTATTATTCAATTTAAATTGCGGTATCCATTTGGTTACTTTATCATCCAGCGATATTTTTTTTTCTACTTCCAGCATAGCAAGTGCTGTGCCTGTAAAAGCTTTTGTATTACTGCCTATCATAAAAAGCGTGTTTTCATCCACTTTATCAATGCCATTTTTTTCTTTAACACCATAGCCTTTCATCCATATAACCTTGCCATCCTTTACAATACATACGGCCACACCGGGAATCTTCCAGTTTACCAATGCTCTTTGAACATAAGCATCCAAACTATCTTTTACAAACGAAGGCGTGTTGTCTGTTTGAGAAAAAACATCAAAATTAACAGCAAGCAACAGACCCAGGAGTATCTTTTTCATTGCTTTTTTTTAGAGGATGAAAATAGGCATCTTTTAATGAAAGTTTGTTACTTTAAAAAAGATAAATAAAAAAGGCTGATCCGTATTAAAACGAATCAGCCTCTATCACTTGCTAAAGAATAGTAAGGATTATTTTCCTGTTATCTGATCTTATATCTCCATCCCATATAGAACATATTGCCCGTTACAGGGCCCCAAACCATTGATGCATCAAAGTAATTACCGAATGGCTGATCGGCCGCAATGATTACATCTTTTTGAAAATAATTAGTCAGGTTTTCTGCACCAACATAAAAATCCATCGGGTGTTTTTTACCCACCGTTTTACTTACCTGTGCATTCATTAAAATAAAATCGGGCGAGTATTGAGCCCGCTGATAAGCAACAGGATTTCCCTGGGTATTTGGAATTCTTTTTTTGCCATTATAATTTACTGTGTAATCAAACTTCCAGGTATTTAAAGCATAGGCAAGATTGGCAAAAGCCCTGTTGCCGGCTATAAGCGGACGTTGCAGCAGTTGTCCACTGTAATTGGTTTTTACATCAAAATAACGGTAAGCCAGTCTTAGTTCTACTTTTTCTACAGGCTCAAGTGTTAGCTCTGCCTGTAAACTGTTGGAGTAGGATTTGCCCTTCAAGTTGTAAAACTTTACCTGAGACGGATTTTCCAAATCAACCACTACCTGGTTATCAAAATCATTTCTATAAAAATCAACACTTAACATTCCATCCCGGTGAAAGAGTTTAAACTTTTGATCTACGCTGATGCCTTTATTCCATGCTACTTCTGCATTTAAACCGTATGCTTTGCCGGTTTCATTGGTTAAAATATTTACCTGTCTTGAACTTACAAATACGCTGGTATTTTCTGCAAAAATATTAGCAGTTCTTTGTCCACGCCCTGCACTTAACCTTATAGTTGTTCCTTTAATGGGTTCATACCTTACATGCAAACGGGGTGTTGCAAAAAACCCAAACAGGCTATTATGGTCAGCCCGTATCCCTGTTATCAGGCTTAGCTTATCATTGGGGGTGTAAGTATATTCAAAAAAAGCACCCGGTACTTTTTCTGTGCGTTTGTAATTATTTGTATTAAAATCTTCATTGTATTTGTCATACAAAAAACTTAACCCTGTTCTGAATTTATGTGCTGTATTATTGATGATGGATTGATAAATTAAATTAGCATAAAAGTTTTGCTGTTTTGCATTATAGGTGGTTAACCCAAAATAAGAATCCTGTTGATGGTTAATGGCAGATAATTGCAGGCCAATACTTTTATATTTTTTCTCTGCAAATACAAAACCTGTTTTGGCGAAAATTTCATAGCGCTCCGTATTTATTCCCAGGCCATATTTACTGGTAGTGTTTTTATGGGAATCAGGGTCATAGTCTACTTCACCACCTGTTTTTTGATCGTTTAAAATTTTTAAACCAAACTGTGATTGAAAGCCTTTTCCATCATCATATTTCCACCGGTTTATTAAACCAAACTGGTTGCCCGTGGGCTGATCTCTGAAACCATCTTTATTAAAATCTATGTTTTTATTGGTTAAAAAATCGTCATGCAGCAACAAACCAGTTGACCATTTTTTGCCAATGTTGGTTGCCAGGTTTAGATTCAAATCTGTTTTTCCAAAATCATTGATGTACACATTGGCAAATAACTTTTCACTGTTTTCCGGTTTTTTTAACTCTACATTTATTTGCCCGGCTATGCTCTCATAACCATTGGCCACAGAGCCGATACCTTTGGTAAGTTGTATAGATTCTACCCATGGGCCTGCAATAGAATTTAAACCCAGCGGAGTAGCAATACCTCTGGGACCGGGGAGATTTTCTACCGTGAGTTGAGTATAGTTTCCTGATAAACCCAGTAGCTGAATTTGTTTAGATCCTGTTACGGCATCATTGTAGGACACATCTACCGAAGGGTTGGTTTCAAAACTTTCGCTCAGGTTGCAGCAGGCTGCTTTAAACAATTCCTTTTCTGTCATTACCTGGGTGCGAATAGGATTTAATGAAGAGATATAAGTGGAACGCTGCTTAGATGTAACTACTACTTCACTGAGTTGTTTATTGGTGCCCAAAATGATTTTCACTTCATTAAAATCTGATACAGTAATTGTATCGGCTTTAAAGCCGGCATAACTAATAACGAGATTATTGTTGCTGCCATCATGTTTAATTAAAAACACTCCGTTGCTATCTGTGGTTACACCCATTTTTGTATTTAACCAGATTACACTAGCACCGGCTAAAGGAGAAAATTTGCCTTGTTTATTGCTTTCTAAAACAACGCCCTTAATTAAATTCAGATTGCTTTTTACATCAGGATTATCCTGGTTGATTGTGCGTTCTACGTTTGCAATGGCAGTATCTATTTGCTGTGCATTCATTATTTCTGCCGGCTCCTGGCCCGGCATATATTCTAATTCACGAAAGTGGCAACAGTCGGGCAAAGAATTATAAACAGTAATTTTTGCTTTCTGGTTTTCCAGATCATGGCCCGCTATTACAATTCGCTTTTGTATTTTATCTAAAGTGGTTTTAGAAGGATTGTAGGTAAGGCTTAACATTTTAGTATTTACATCCCACACTGCAGCCTTAACTCCTTTACCCTTCACAACGCTTTCTATCCTGTTTTTGCACATTTCGCAAGTGCCAAAAACTTTAAAGCGAATGCTGCTGTCTGATGATGATGCTTTATTATCCTGCGACGAAGATGTATAACCAGAAAAAATCAGCAGCAGTACCGTAAAAAATCGTATTGTTTTCAACTTATATTATTTTTAATTTTAAAAAAATGCATTGAAGAAACAACCTGCTTCTTTAATGCGCATTTTGTATATAATTAGTCTGTTTTGCCTTTAGCTTTTTTTAAATCCATACCGCATTTAGAACAAGTACCGGGTTTATCACTTGTTACATCTGCATGCATAGGGCAACTATACATTTTCATTGTCTCTATTTTCATTTTTTCTTTGTTAGACTTAGTCATGTCCATACTGCATTTAGAACACTTGCCGGGTTTATCACTCGTTACATCTGCATGCATAGGGCAAGTGTATGCATTGTTATGATCCATGTTCATATGCTCTTTTCTCGATTTGGTAAGATCCATACCGCATTTTGAACAAGTACCGGGTTTGTTGCTGGTTACTTCAGGATGCATAGGACAACTATACATTTTCATTGTCTCCATTTTCATTTTTTCTTTCTTAGACTTTGTAAGGTCCATACCGCATTTGGTGCACTTACCGGGTTTATCACCCGTTACATCTGCATGCATAGGGCAAATATATTTTGCATTTTGCATTGTTGTTTTATTTGTTTGCTGTGCAAGCACAGAGATAGATAAGATGGTAAAAGCAGCCATCATCAACATTTTAAATGATTTCATTGTTGTAATTTTTTTTGTGAATTTAATATTGGATAGGGCATAAGTATATGCCAACAGCCTGACAAATAAATTGACAGGCTCAATAGAAAAAATACTATTCTAAATAAGGAAAACGCAGTTGCGGATATAAAGTGTTAAGTCACCGATAAGTGGAGGTGCATGACCAACAGGATTTTCTTCTGTAACAGAAGGAATATTCAGTGTAGTAAACTCAATAAAAGAAGACGGAAGCGCTATTGCAATTAATTGGATGGTTTGAAAAGTTTGCTGGGTGGTTTTTTGGTCTGATTCATTTTTAAGGAATTTTTGTTCATCCCTGCAGCAGCCATTATCTTCATTCAACCCTTTCTCCATTCCACACTTGCTGCATTTTTTTGCATCATCCTGGCCAAATCCCCATTCGGCCAGTTTGCCCATGCAATAGTGCATATGCAATGTGGCACCGGTAGAAGTGCTCAAATACAAAATGGCTAATATGGCTACAACGAGCTTTTTCATTTAAGTATAAATCTAAAATGTTTGAAGCAAAGATAAAGTTATAATCGTAATAATATGAATGATACTAATCAGGAACAGGTATGACTTGCGCTAAAGGCACTGACAGAAGAGTTATAGCTTTTGTTAAAGTTCATAGCAAAAGCTGGCATCGGTTTTTTGAATGATGAGAAAATCACTAACCAAAAAAAATAATTTGATCAAAGTAATGTTTTTCTTTTACAGCACTAATGATCGTTCAATGGTAAACCCAGCCTTTGATAATCTTTCCAGTTTAAATATTCAGGTGCCACCCTGTGTTCCTCCATAGTTATGCAGGCGTCAACCGGGCAAACGAGCTGGCATAAATTACAACCTACACATTCTTCTTCTTTTATGCTGTAAGTATTGTATGGGTTTCCTTTGGTAATATTGATGGATTGATGCGAAGTGTCTTCGCAAACGATGTAGCACAATCCGCAGTGAATACATTTATCCTGATTAATTTTTGCAATATGATGATAGTTGATATCGAGGTCTTCCCAATGCGTTATTTTTTCTACACTCTTACCTATAAAATCGTTGAGGGTTTTAAATTCTTTTTCATCCATCCAGTTGTTAAGCCCTTCGCACAAATCTTCAATGATGCGAAATCCGTGTGTCATCACGGCCGTGCATACCTGCACATTGGAACTGCCCAGCAACATAAATTCTACCGCATCTTTCCAGGTACTTACACCACCGATACCTGAGATAGGCACACTTGCGGTGAGCGGATCTTGAGCAATGGTGGTGAGCATTTTTAATGCAATGGGTTTTACGGCCGGGCCGCAATATCCACCAAAAACACTTTTGCCGGCAACATAAGGATTTGGAACGAGGGTATCTAAATCAATACCGGTTACACTTTGTATGGTGTTTATTAAACTCAGGGCATTGGATCCGCCTTCCACGGCTGCACGGCCGGTGGGTACCACAGAATGCACATTGGGTGTAAGTTTGGTTATGACGGGGATAGTTGCTTTTTCCATCACCCATTCTACCACCATTTTTGCAATATGCGGATCCTGGCCCACAGCGGCGCCCATACCTCTTTCTGTCATACCGTGAGGGCAACCAAAGTTGAGTTCAAAACCCATGGCACCGGCATCTTCACATTTTTTAATGAGTTCGTGCCACGACTCCCGGTTGTTGTCTGCCATCAATGAAACAACCATCGCCCTGTCGGGAAATAGTTTGGTGCATTCAGTAATCTCTTTCAGGTTTATCTCCAGCGGTCTGTCGCTAATGAGTTCAATATTATTGAAACCCATTACACGGTGTCCGCCATAATCAACGGCGGAATAACGGGAAGAAACATTTTTTACCTGGCTGCCCAATGTTTTCCATACAACGCCTCCCCAGCCTGCTTCAAAAGCACGGAGCACATTTATTTTTTTATCTGTGGGCGGGGCACTTGCCAGCCAAAAAGGGTTGGGAGATTTAATGCCGAGAAAGTTTGAAGATATGTCTGCCATGTAGATAAGTTTAAAAGGTTTAAAAGTTCAAGGTTCAAAGTTTTGAGCAGGTTTTTAATTCGAATGTTTCTTCTTAATGCCCCTGGTTTAAAAACTCTATAATTGCTGCTGCTCCGTCCTTGCCGGCCTGTACTGCATCCACCACTTCTTTTCCGCCGTTTACCGCATCGCCCCCGGCAAAAACGCCTTCGAGGTTGGTAGATGTTTTTTCTTTCACAGTAATTTTTCCGCTGTTGTTTTCTAATTGCTGGCTGTTCACCAAATTTTCAAAAGGCATTTGCCCCGCAGCTTTAATAACCATATCCACCTCCAATGCAAAAGTCTCTCCTGTGGGCACGGGGCTTCTTCTACCGCTTGCATCCGGCTCGCCTAGTTGCATGGTATCGCATACGAGCTGGGTAATTTTTCCATCTACTCCTATTATTTCTTTTGGTGAAGCCAACCAGATAATGTTGCAACCATCCATTTTAGCAATATCCAATTCATGTTGGGTGCAGGGCATTTCTTCCTGCGTTCTTCTATACAGCAATGTAACCTCTTTTGCGCCGAGGCGTTTTGCCTGGGTGGCTGCATCAATGGCCGTCATGCCCATTCCAATAACTGCTACTTTATTGCCTACTGGCAGGGCGGCGTACGGGTTCGTTCTCAATTCATAAATAAAATGGATGGCATCTACCACGCCCTCCAAATCTTCGCCGGGGATTTCGAGCTGGCGGGCAAGGCCCACACCAAAGGCTAAAAAAACCGCATCGTAATTTTGTTCCAGTTGTTCTATCGTAATGTCTTTTCCCAAAGCCTGGTTGTATTTTATTTCAATACCACCGATGGCTGTTATATAATTTACCTCGTCTTCGCAAAACTGTGGCGTCACTTTGTAAGCGGCAATGCCGTAAGTCATCAAGCCGCCGCCCTTATTTTCTTTTTCAAAAACCGTTACATCAATACCTTCCCGGCTTAAAGTATGAGCACAGCTTAAACCCGCTGGCCCGGCGCCCACAACTGCTACACGCAAACCGTTGAAGGGTTTGCGCTCAAACAACTGCCATTTTTTTTGCATGGCAATTTCTGTGGAATAGCGTTGCAGTTTGGCAATATGGATCGGCGTTTCATCCATTAGATTAAAAACGCAGGCGCCCTCACATAATTTTTCTACCGGGCACACTTTGCTGCAGCCCGCTCCCATAATATTGGAAGAAAAAATGGTATGCGCCGATCCCTTGATATTATCGGTTGTAATTTGTTTAATGAATTTGGGTACATCAATACTGGTGGGGCAACTTTTTGTGCAAGGCGCATCGTAACAAAACAAACAACGGTTGGCTTCTACCAAGGCTGCATCCTGCGTTTCGAATGGCGGGTGTATATCGGCAAAATTTTCTTCGTATTGTTCAGGAGTCAATCTGTTGTTGGTTATCGGCATGGTTTGATTTTATTATTTCAATTTTTTTGATTTCTTTGAAGGCGGTAAATAATTCTTTTCATTCACGACCTTTTCACCCGTTTTTATTTCCAAAGATTTTCTGGCATTACCAGCAATTGTCCCACCTTCTTTTGCAGATTTTTTATTTTCGATAAATCCCGTTGGGTGTTTTGTTTTAATAATTGCTGTTGTAGACGCTTCTCCCAACATAGAAAAAATAAGCTCCAGATCGCTCATATGATCCCGGAGGTTTTCTCTTTTTAACCCCTTTAATTTCTTATGATTTGATGGAATTAAACCAAAAGTAGCTTTTGAAATTTCAGCGGTTAAAATAGCGTATTCTCTTTGTTCCTTTACTTCATGATTTTTCCACTCGTCGGTTAATTCTTCCCTGATAGCGATACTTCTCATTCGTTTTTCAATCCAATCATCCGGGTAGCCTTTTTGCTTGTACAAATCTCTTGTTCGCTGTGTAGCCAATTCTGGGTTTTCTATTTCTTCCAGACGTTCGTAGCCAACCTGTGCCAGCCAAAGTTTAAAAGGCTCTGCTTTTGGAGAAGGGATCGATTGGATGAGGCGTAATAACCCTTGAGCATTAGCGCAATTTAATTTCTGTTTTCCCCCAGCTGTATTTATCAAAAGGGGGGTGACAATTTGTCCCCACCCTTCAGATAGTCTTGCATCTCTCTTTCTCATTTTTTTAATGTAGTCCGATGCGTTCGGGCTATCCGTCAATGCTTCTACTACATCCTGAACGGAGAAATACCATTTTTGATCTGCTTCATTAAAGACAGAACGAATTTTTTTGCTTTCAAATAATTTAATGTTGCTCATAAAATGCTTTTGTATTTTATGCTGATTAATTTACAACTCTGTTATCCTTCCATAAGTCTCCGGCCTTCTGTCTCTAAAAAATTGCCAGGTGGAGCGCACTTCCTCAATCATATCCAAATCAAAATCTGAAATTAATAATTCATCATTGTCTTCGCTGGCCTGGGCAAAGATTTGTCCACGGGGATCTACAAAATAACTGCTGCCATAAAACTTGCCGAGGTTCCAGGGTTTTTCTACGCCTACCCTGTTGATGCAGCCCATGAAATAACCATTGGCAGC
>JBBRFX010000076.1:0-18052 GCA_038241275.1 Chitinophagales bacterium | reverse complement strand
AAAGCGGATATAGTCGGGTGTGCCCCGTTGATTTTGAAAAGCACTTTTACGCATAGCAGTATAGGCTGTGTTGTAATCAAATCCCTTTATGGCCTTTAACATGGCATCGGCAATTATCGGAATACTATGATAGCCGGTCATGGTATTGGCTTCCCAGGTGCTGAGATCCCAAACAGGCAGCAGGCCATTGTCTTCATACAATTGCAGCATACTATTGATCATATCCGGCAATCGTTGTGTTTGTGTAATGGTAAACAAAGGATTTAACGCACGGAAAACATCCCATTGCGAAAACACGGTGTATTTATTTTTCCCTTTAGTGAAAGTCAAATTCTTATTATCGTGGGTTTGATAGGCGCCATCTGCATCACTGCTAATTACGGGAGCCATACAGGTATGATACAACGAGGTGTAAAATTTTGTAGCCAGTTCTTTATCGTTGGTGTTGATTTTTATCTTTTGCAATTCTTTCTCCCACAGCGCTTCTCCATTTTTTGCCACTGCATCAAAACTTTGAGTGGCTGATTTATTAAGTTCTACCAATGCCTTATCTGTACTTACTGTACTGATAGAAACATTTACCAGTAAGGGTTTGGCGGTATTAAACTGCAGGGCTATTTTTACCTGTGCTCCTGCTGCCTTATTTTTTATGCAAATAGAATCATCAATGAATATATAATTTTTTACCGGCGCAGAAAACTTGGCAGCAAAATATACTTTTTGTCCTTTTGCCCAACCGGTACTATAGCGATAGCCCACCAAAGTATAATCATCCTTTAACTCCACCATACCCGCTGTGCTTTTGTCCCAGTTAATGGCAAAACCCATATCAAACCTAAGCCATCCATTGGCACCGGGAAACGTATACTGGTGAAAGCCGGTTCGCTCTGCTGCCGTTAATTCACAAACAACTTTATTATCTAACTGTACTTTATAATAGCCTGGCTTTGCGGTTTCGTTGCTGTGCGAAAAAGGGATTTTAATCCTGGAATTTCTTACTTGCGAAGTATCCGTAAGTGGTAATACAGAAATGTCGCACCAATCGCCAATACCTGTGCCGCTTAAATGCGTATGACTGAAGCCTGCTATGGTTTTGCTGCTGTAATGATAGCCGCTGCTCCAGTCCCATCCCTCATCCCCATTATCCGGACTTAATTGTACCATGCCAAAAGGAACTGTGGCACCGGGATAAACATGGCCGTGCCCACCCGTTCCCAGGAAAGGGTCTACAAACTTTGCGAGCTGCTGTGCATTTAAAATATAGTTAGAGCAAAGAATAGGAACGAGCAGCAAAAGTTTTTTCATAACTATATAAATTCAAAATTCAAAATTCAAAATTCAAAATTCTCCCCATAGCTATCAAAATCACAAATCACACATCACACATCATAAATCATACATCATAAATAACACATCACAAATCACACATCATTTGATAAAAGGATATTGCCCCTGGAACCAAGACGTTTTATCTTTTACACCTTCATAAAAAAAGAAACATTCCCCTTTAAATCCATTCAACCTGTTTTTAGCAATCATTTCGCTCATGAATGCATCGCTTTGAATAGTGCTGCCAGATTTTACCAATACACCGGGATAAAAAGGAACAGCAGGATTTCTGTAATAACCTTTTTGTTGCACTAAGCTGGCATTGTATGCAGCGATATCGTAACGGTAACATTGCGGTATAACTGCATCTATATAAGCGCTATCTACCCAGGTAGGCCAATCCTGCAAGTATTCTGTATATCCAAATGGGTATGGGCTTGGCGACATTGTAAATTGAATGGTTGGTTTAATAGCTTTTACTTCATTACGCAATCGTTTTACAAAAGCGGTCAATTTTTTTGCACGCCATGCAAGCCAGCCTGCATCGGTAGCGCTTGCGGGTGGTGAAGCTCCGGCATTTTCCGACTGGTATAAAGTGGTTGTGTAGGTATCGTACCCGCCAGTATTAGGCATTGCCGGCAGCCGGTCGTCCCCTTGCACGCCATCTACATTGTAATTAGTTGTTACTTCTTTAAAAAGGTTAATCATGTATTGCTGCACTTCCGGGTGAATCCCATTTAACCAGTCAAAACCATTTTTAATTACAAGATTTCCGTTAACGTCTTTTGCTGCCCAGTTTGGTTTTGCAGCTACAATTGCACCTCCATTGGCCGAATAAGAAGATGAAAAACCATATTCAAACCAGGCATGCACTTTTATACCTACGGCATGCGCTTCGTCAATCATTTCCTGTAAAGGATCTCTGCCTGCAAATGATTCCCTGATACGGATGCCAATTAAATTTTGCATGACTGTGCTTGGATAGCAAGTTCTGCCATTGTTATATACAACTATAAAAATATTGTTTATGTTATTTGCCTTGCATACTTGCACGCATGCCTTAATATTATCCCTGCTGTCCATTGCAGTGCTTGCTGCTGTAGTAACCCATGCGCCCCTTAATGCGTTAGGGTCCCAAACCGGAACTGGTGGTGGTGGTGGCGGTGGCGGAGTTACAGGTCCAGTGGTTCCTCCTCCTTTTTTACAGGAAAGGCTTGTAAGTAAAACCAGGATAATCAGGAGCCTGTTTAGTTTAAAATACTTGTTGTGTATCATCATGCGCTAATTTTATGGCTGAATAATGAACTACGAACTTAATTAAATATTTTTACATTTATGCATTAGTTATTAAAAAATTTAATTAACTTTTGCGTTTATTACCATTTCTTACAAAAAAACGTTTGCGTGCAAGATCAAAACACTAAAAAAAGGCATCCGGCTTCGTGGATTCCTACTACATGGTTTGCCATGGGTTTGCCATTTGTTGCCCTTGCGGCTGCAACCTCTATCATGTATAAAAACATGGGCATTTCCAATTCTCAGATAGCCTTATGGACTTCGCTCATTATGCTTCCATGGACGTTGAAGCCATTGTGGGGTCCTTTTTTGGAAATGTTTAAAACAAAGAAATTCTTTGTTTATACCTCCCAGATTTTTACAGGTGTTTTATTTGGCCTCGTTGCACTTAGTCTTCATGCAGACTATTTTTTCGCCATTTCTATAAGCATTTTGGCAATCATAGCTATTAGTGGTGCTACACACGACATGGCTGCTGATGGGATTTACCTGAATGAACTTACCCAAAAATTGCAGGCAAAGTACGTTGGCTGGCAGGGAGCTTTTTACAATATTGCAAAGGTATTTTCAGGAGGGGTTTTAGTTTATTTTGCCGGAGAATTAGAAAAAAAGATGGGCATTGTAAATGCATGGTCAATTGTAATGTTGCTTTACGGGGTTATTATGTTAGTCTTAGGATTGTACAACATGAAAGCGCTGCCCAGCGGCGGAGCATCTAAAAATGTACATTCATTTAAGGAAGGCATGGATACCCTAAAAGATGTAGTGAAAACATTTTTTCAAAAGAAAAATATATGGTTTAGCCTTTGCTTTATTGTGTTATACCGGTTTGCCGAAGGACAGGCAATTAAAATAACGCCGCTTTTTTTTAAAGCAGCAAGAGCAGAAGGAGGTTTGGGATTATCTACTTCGCAGATTGGTGTATTGTACGGCGTTTTTGGAGCGCTTGCATTTGTACTCGGTTCTATTGCTGCAGGCTATTTTGTTTCCAATAAAGGATTATCAAGAAAAACATTACTTATCCTTTGCGCCTTCTTTAATATTCCTTTTGCAGCATATACATTTTTAGCCATTACACTTCCCCAAAATTTATATATTATTGGAGGTGCGGTGGCTATAGAATACTTTGGGTATGGGTTTGGGTTTGTTGGCCTCATCCTTTTTATTATGCAACAGATAGCCCCCGGCAAATATAAAATGGCACATTATGCTTTTGGCAGTGGGTTGATGAATTTAGGATTTATGATCCCATCCATGATAAGTGGTTTTTTAAGTGATTACCTGGGTTATAAAGAGTTTTTTATCTGGGTATTAATTTCTACCATACCTGCATTTCTGATTACCTGGCTGGTGCCATTGAATAAACAAAACGATGAACCTGGCTCCGTGGAAGTACAGGCAGTTTAAATTATTTAGTATGATTTTGAGACGAGCTATATTTTTCATTTTTGTTTCTTTGCTTTGCAGTTTATCTGTAAATGCGCAAGCCAAAGTAGACACAACTTATATGTCTACTTATTATGTGCAGAAAGTAACCTTATTTCGTTTACTGCCCAATACTAAAAAGGAAATTATATTTCTTGGAAACAGCATTACAGATATAGGAGAATGGGCAGAAATATGGAAAAATAAAAAAGTAAAAAACAGGGGCATATCCGGCGATAATACTTTTGGCGTATTAGCAAGATTAGACGAAGTGCTTTCTTCGGCCCCATCAAAAATATTTATCATGATAGGGATAAACGATATTGCCAGGGAAACACCGGACAGTATCATTATCAGTAATTATAAAAAAATACTAAAAAGTATACAGGCGCAGTCGCCGTCAACCAAAATATTTGTGCAAAGTATCTTGCCTACCAACGATGAGTTTACAGAATTTAAAAGGCATCAACACAAAACAGCACATATCATTACCATCAACAATATACTTGAGAAATATTGTGTAGAAAATAAAATAACCTATGTTGATTTATACTCTCCTTTTTTAGATCAGGATAAAAAATTAAATAGACAGTATACCAATGATGGCCTGCATATAAATGGCGCTGGCTACATGAAGTGGAAAGAGATTTTAATACAAAAAGGATACATGAAATAAAACATTATGCTGATTACAGGTACATTTATAGATGAAATAAGTCATGATATTCCTCATCAAAATTGGGGAGCAGCAGAGTGGGAAAATGATTTCAAACACATGCAGGCCGCAGGTATTGATACAGTCATTCTTATAAGGTGTGGCTATAGAAAGTTTTTAACTTACCCATCTGTTTACCTGCAGAAGAAGCATGGCTGCTTTGCACCGCCTGTTGATCTTGTTGACTTATACCTGACCCTTGCAGATCAATACAACATGTCCTTTTATTTTGGATTGTACGACAGTGGAATTTATTGGGATACCGGGAACCTCACCCACGAGATAGAAGACAACCAATATGTAATTGAAGAAGTATGGAAAAAATACGGGCATCATCCATCATTCAAAGGTTGGTATTTGAGTATGGAAATTAGCAGGAAAACGATTGGGGCGATAGATGCATTTAGAACCCTTGGTTTACAGTGTAAGGCTATCAGCAACCAATTGCCAACTTTCATTTCACCCTGGATAGATGGTAAAAAAGCTGTTCAGAGTTCCCATGCTTCTCTTACAAAAACCGACGCCATTGAAGTTGCACAGCATGAAAAAGAATGGAATGAAATATTTAGCGGCATAGAGGGTGCAGTAGATGCAGTGGCTTTTCAGGATGGACACATTGATTTTAATGAGTTGAGTACTTTTTTTTCTGTAAATAAAAAACTGGCAGATAAATATGGAATGCAATGCTGGACGAATGCAGAAAGTTTTGACAGGGATATGCCCATAAAATTCTTACCTATCAAGTTTGAAAAATTGCGTTTGAAATTAGAAGCTGCAAGGCTGGCAGGCTACGATAAAGCCATCACGTTTGAGTTTTCTCATTTTATGAGTCCGCAATCGGCCTATCTACAGGCGCATCATTTATATAACAGGTATCAGGAATACAGGACCACCTTAAAATAACTTTTACAATTAAGCATAATTACTATGAAAAAATCCGCTTTATATCTTCTACTTTTTATTGGGGTGCAACTACATCTTTTTGCACAACCCATTGCAATTCCAATTAAAGGCACCTGGATAACCAACGTAGCGAGTGATGCGTTGAAATCAAAAAAAAATATAAAAGAAACCATAAGGCTTTGCAAAAAAAGAGGCATCAATAATGTGTACGTAGTGGTATGGAATAACGGCGAAACAATGTATCCGAGCAAAGTTGCAGAATCCTATATCGGTGTGAAACAATCAAAGGTTTATGGCTTTATGGATCCGTTAAAAGAGATCATTGAATGTGGACATAAAGCAGGTATAAAAGTGCATGCATGGTTTGAATTTGGATTTGCCTACAATTATGGAGATAGCACCTGCAACTGGCAAAAGAAATATCCTGAATGGGTGGGCAGAGATGTGAAAGGAAATCATCTGCAAAAAAATAAATTCTTTTGGTGGAATTCTTTACATCCGGAGGTACAGCATTTTATGAGCAAGCTTGTATTGGAAGTGGTTACAAATTATAATATAGATGGTATACAGGGAGACGATCGCCTGCCGGCCATGCCCGGTGAAGGAGGGTACGACGAACTAACAAAAAAAATGTACGCTGCAGAACACATGGGAAATATGCCGCCCTCCAACTCAAAAGACAGTGCATGGACTCAATGGCGTGCAGATAAATTAAGCGCTTATATTAAAACCTTATACCAGTCTGTAAAGAAAGTAAAACCAACCTGCGTGGTATCCTGGGCTCCCAGCATTTACCCCTGGAGTAAAGAACAATATTTACAGGATTGGCCTGCATGGCTAAATGGGGGCTATGCAGATTTTGTTTTTCCGCAATTGTATAGATATGATATTAAAGCATATCAAAAAATCATAGATGAACTAAACGGGCAGGTAACCGAAGCGCAAAAAGCTAAAATAGTTCCGGGAATTTTAACTGCTTTAGGCGACGGGTACCTGGTAAAAAAAGAGTTGTTGCAGCAAATGATTGATTACAATAAAAAAAATGGTTACCAGGGCGTTTGCACTTTTTACTTTGAATCTTTAAGAAAAATAAACTTCAAATTTTAATCCCCTTGTTACAACACGATTGCCATCTTTTAAAGTGATAAGATTATATCGTTTTTATTTCCATAGATTTTTTTGCAGTAAAGTACCTCATTACCCACGCAATGGTAAACGTTGGAATAAAATCTGTAAAGGGCAATATCTCTTCAATAAAACTAAAGCCACCACCAAGCATACCCATTTTTCCACCAAAGAGTCTATAAAATATAAATCCTGATAACGGAGCCCAGATAAGATCACTTACTTCACCCAGAATCGGCAGGCTAAAACTGGCATATCCTGTTATATCTAAAATGATACAGAGGGCAATATGAGGTAATGGTTTATTGGTAGTGTTCATTTTATTTGCGTTGTTTTCCTTATTATATCAATTAGCATGCAAAAAACTTTAATTGACAGTTTGTCAAACGCTAAATTTATTTAACATTACGCTTTAATCATGTTTTAAAATACCGCCTTGCCGTCCGGCAATAAAAGATTACCTTTGCGCCTCAAAAAACAGCGCTTAGTTGTAAGCTTTTAGCCTTTAGCATATTGCAAACAGGCTGGCAGCTCACCACTGAAAGCTAAAAGCTTAAACAATGAATATTCGCAACATCGCCATCATTGCCCACGTAGATCATGGCAAAACAACACTGGTAGACAAGATTTTACATGCTACCCAGGTATTTAGAGACAACCAGGAAACTGGTGAATTGATCATGGATAGTAATGACCTGGAAAGAGAGCGAGGTATTACCATCTTTAGTAAAAACATTTCTGTTGCTTATAAAGGCGTTAAAGTTAACGTTATTGATACCCCGGGTCACTCGGATTTTGGCGGAGAAGTAGAAAGAGTTTTAAAAATGGCAGATGGCGTTTTACTTTTAGTAGATGCATTTGAAGGTCCGATGCCTCAAACACGTTTTGTGTTGCAAAAAGCATTGGCACTTGGCCTGCATCCAATTGTTGTTATTAACAAAGTAGATAAACCAAACTGCCGTCCGGACGAAGTACATGATGCTGTGTTTGAATTATTCTTTAACCTGGATGCTACAGAAGAGCAATTGAATTTCCCAACTATATATGGTAGCAGCAAGAATGGCTGGATGAATACAACCATCACAGAAACGGATAATATTTTTCCATTAATGGATGCAATTTTGGAGCATGTGCCAGAACCAAAAGTAAACGAAGGCCCGTCACAAATGCAGATTACTTCATTGGATTATTCATCTTTCTTAGGAAGAATAGCAGTAGGTAAAGTTGCCCGTGGCAGCATTAAAGAAAATCAGCAGATTGCTTTATTACAGGCCGATGGCAGTAATAAAAAAATGAAGATAAAAGAATTGTATGTGTTTGAAGGAATGGGCAAAAAGAAAGTAACGGAAGTTTTTGCAGGAGATATTTGCGCAATCGTAGGATTGGAAAGTTTTAATATTGGAGATACCATTGCCGATGTTGATAATCCGGAAGCATTGCCTGTAATTAGTGTAGATGAGCCGACCATGAGCATGTTATTTGGTATTAACAACTCACCTTTCTTTGGTAAAGAAGGAAAGTTTGTAACGAGTCGTCACTTGCGTGATCGCCTGATGAAAGAAACAGAAAAGAACCTGGCACTTCGCGTAGAAGACAGTGACAGTGCAGATAGCTTTAATGTATTTGGCCGTGGTATTTTGCATTTGGGTATCTTAATTGAAACCATGCGCAGAGAAGGATTTGAGTTAACCATCGGGCAGCCACAGGTGTTGGTAAAACAAATCAATGGTTCTAAACATGAGCCATATGAGTTGTTGGTAGTAGATGTACCTGCTGAATTTAGTGGAAAAGTAATTGACCTTGTTACACAGAAAAAAGGTGAAATGCTGGTAATGGAAACCAAGGGTGAAATGCAACATCTTGAATTTGACATCCCTTCAAGAGGATTGATTGGATTGAGGAGTAACATGCTTACCAGTACTGCAGGCGAAGCTGTA
The DNA here is from genome assembly GCA_038241275.1 of Chitinophagales bacterium. Classification (GTDB taxonomy): domain Bacteria; phylum Bacteroidota; class Bacteroidia; order Chitinophagales; family Chitinophagaceae; genus Ferruginibacter. The sequence continues at coordinate 9,322 of JBBRFX010000076.1, read as the reverse complement.
ATGGCACATCGCTTTACTGAATACAAAGCATGGAAAGGCCCAATTCCTGGCCGTAGCAATGGCGTTTTAATCAGCAAGTCTACAGAAAAAACAACCGGCTATTCAATTGATAAATTACAGGACAGGGGACGTTTCTTCGTAGATCCGGGCCAGGAAGTTTACACCGGTCAGATTATAGCTGAGCATATTAAGCCAGGTGATTTGGTTGTAAATGCTACTGAACCTAAAAAATTAACCAACCACCGTGCAAGCGGAAGTGATGATGCATCTAAGGCAGCTCCAAAAATTTTAATGAGCCTTGAAGAATGTATGGAATACATTCAACAGGATGAGTGTATTGAAGTAACACCTAAAAGCGTTCGCTTACGTAAAGTGATCCTTAACGAAGATGATCGCAAACGTGTGAGCAAATCAATGTCTCAGGAATTAGCTTAATTCAAACATAATTTTTTATACAAATCCATCCTGTTTAGGGTGGATTTTTTCGTTAATACCGTCAATCAACTGACTGTATTTACATTAATACCGTCAGTTGATTGACGGTATTTGCATTAATTAAGTCAGTTTACGTATAAACCAGTATATTTGCATAATGTTTGAAAGGGCGATATATAAAACAGTTTTTGATAACCTGGATAAACAAAAGGTAAGTATCCTTTTGGGGGCAAGGCGTGTGGGTAAAACACAGTTATTGGAAGCTATAAAAAAAACGGTAAATGAAAAATGCTTATGGCTAAATGGCGAAGATGAAACAGTAGCCAATATCCTGGCAGAAAGGAGTATTGCCAATTATAAAAGATTACTCCAGGGATATAACCTGCTTGTCATAGATGAAGCCCAATACATAAAAGATATTGGCAGAAAAGTAAAACTGATGATTGATGAAATCAGCCCATTGCACATAATTATCACAGGTTCCAGTGCATTTGATTTACAACAGGCAAGCGAACCATTGGTTGGAAGAACCATTACTTATGAAATGTATCCAATGGCTCAGATGGAAATAGCCAAAACAGAAAACCTTCTTCAAACCAAACAGCATCTTGATGAAAGGCTTATCTATGGAAGTTACCCGGAAGTGCTGCTGCTAAAAACACTGTCAGAAAAACAACAATATCTAACCGAGTTGATCAACACTTATTTGTTGAAAGACATACTGGCTTTTGAAAATATTAAAAGTCCGCAGAAGATAAAAGACCTGTTGGTTTTAATAGCTTACCAGATAGGCAACGAAGTTTCTGTTGAAGAGCTGGGCAAAAACCTGGGCATCAGCAAAAACACTGTAGATCGGTATCTTGATCTGCTAACAAAAGTTTTTGTGATTTATAAACGAAGTGGTTACAGTAAAAATTTGCGCAAGGAAATTGTAAAAAGCAATCGCTGGTATTTTTTTGATAATGGCGTAAGAAATGCATTGATCAACAATTTTAATCTACTGGCTGCCAGGCAGGATATTGGTATGCTTTGGGAAAACTATATTTGTGCAGAAAGGATAAAGCGCAATGCGTATACATTCAATACGGTTAATAGTTATTTCTGGCGTACTTACGATCAGCAGGAAATAGACCTGGTAGAAGAAAAAAATGACAGCATTGGGGCTTATGAATTTAAATGGAAAGAAGAAAAAGTTAAAATTCCTGCGGCATTTGCCAAAGCCTATCCTGAAGCGCCATTTGAAACAATACATCAAAAAAATTACCTTGGGTTTATAATGTAACCCAAAGCCAAAATGTATTATTTTTGCTCCATGAAAAAATGCCTCACCATATTTTCAATCATTGTTGTTTTGTTATTCATACAGATGGGTGCCGATGCACAGTGTGCTATGTGCACTAAAACAGCTTCGCAGTTGGGAGAAAAGCCTGCCTTGGGTCTAAACCAGGGCATCTTGTACCTTATGGGAATGCCATTTGTAATTGTAGGGTTTATTGCTTTTCGCTGGTGGAAAAGTCAACCATCAGAGGAATAATATTGAAAAATTTATTTATACTTTTCTATAAACCGATATAGATTAAAACTGCTTCCCGATTTTTCAATTTCATTTTTTAGTTCCTCTTTACTTACATCTTTCATTCTTTTATTTTTAATAAGATGGTAAGCTTTTTCTGTATGCAGCCATAATTTTCGTTGGGTATTTTGGGTACTGCTATGGGTTCCTATTTTTTCTCTCAACTCAGTTATACCTTCTTTTTGCGATGCAATGGTTTTGATAACAGGAATCTCCTGCTCACCAGTATGACTGGAAGGTGCCAGTATTTGTTTAAGATTTCTTACAAATTTATCAGCACCGGGTCTGTCTGCTTTGTTCACTACAAAAATATCTGCAATCTCCATCAGGCCCGATTTCATGGCCTGCACTTCATCTCCTGCTTCGGGCACCAGCACTACAATCGTAGTATCTGCAAGACCGGCTATTTCAATTTCACTTTGGCCAACGCCAACAGTTTCTATAATGATTAAATCAAAACCAGCAGCTTTGATAGTATCGGTTACTTCTATTATTCTTGGGTGAAGTCCACCCATAGAGCCACGGCTTGCCAGGGAGCGAATAAATACGGAGGGATGGTTGTACCAATCGCTCATGCGAATGCGGTCGCCAAGTAGGGCACCCAGGTTAAATGGCGAGGAAGGGTCTACGCAGATGATGGCTATCTTTTTTCCTTCTTCTACATAAGCGGCTATCAATGCATCGGTAAGCGTACTCTTGCCCGCCCCGGGCGGGCCGGTAATACCCAGTACCGGGGTACTGGAAGCTGAAAGCGATTGTAAAAATGGTCAGCACCAGGCACATCATTTTCCACCAATGAAATACAACGGGCAAGCGATTTAAAATCGCCCTTAATCATTTTATCTTTCATATGCTGCCACATGAAAGCTAAATTAGTTTAGATATGGCAGATTCAAAGCCGCCATTTTTAATTTTTTTTAAATCCTCCATTCGCTATTTTGCAACAATATAATTTTTATATGTCGTGAGCAAACAAGGTATATCAGTAATAATTCCTAATTATAACGGAAAGCAACTGCTGCAGCAGGTGCTGCCAGCAGTATTTATTGCATTACATAATACCGGACTTCCGCATGAACTCATAATTTCTGACGATGCCTCCAAAGACGATTCCATATTTTTTCTACAAAGCCATTATCCGCAGGTAAAACTTATTTGCAATAAAGAAAACCGTGGCTTTTCTCCAACCATCAATAAAGGAATTTTTGCTGCGCAATATGATTATGTGTTATTACTCAACAGTGATGTAAAATTATCACCAGATTATTTCCAACCTTTACTTCGCTATTTTGAGAAGCAGGATACTTTTGGAGTGATGGGGCGCATAGTAGGCTGGCAGGATGAAGTGATACAGGATGCTGCCAAATATCCGGCTTTCCATGGCGCAAAAATTAAAACCTCAGGTAATTATTACCTGGCTGGTCCTTCTGATAATGACTGGTTATATTCAATGTATTTATCCGGGGCAAATGCGTTGGTAAAACGGGAAAAACTGCAGGCATTGGGAGGGTTTGATGAATTGTTTGCACCTTTTTATGTAGAGGATTTTGAATTAAGTCTTCGTGCATGGAGAATGGGTTGGAAATGTTATTACGAACACTCTGCAATTTGCCGGCATAAAACATCTACAACCATTGCAAGCGGCTATAAAAAGGAAAATATTAAAAAGATTTATAATCGTAATAAAATGTATATGCATGCCATACACCTAAATAAATGGAATAGATTTTTGTGGTTTGTGCAATTGTTTCTTGAAAGTATTTTTCAGTTAATTATGTTTAAAAAATATTTTTTAAAAGCCTTATTTCTTTTTTTATCGACTTATAAAAATGTTGTTAATAGTAGAAAGGAATTACATTTATTAGCAAAAGGCAAGGATTTGTTGTCAGTAAATAAAGTCATTGAAGAGATATTAAATTCTATTAAGGGGAAAGAAATAATACGATTTTAAAAAGTATTAATGGTTATTTTAAAACAAGTAATATGCTATTTCAAAAACCAGCAATAATCAAATGGAAAATATTTTTGAAACTTATAAAATAAATGAAAAGAGTTAAGATAGAGAAACAGTTATAATATAAAATAACTTGTTATCAATTAAAATAAACAACCCATGATATGTCATCAAGATTAAAAAATTTAACAAGGGAATTTGGAGCCATTGAGGGCATAAAATTTTATACAAGGCTTAAAACTAAAAAGCTTGGATGGTTTAAAAGCGTCACAAAGAAAATCAACTTCTTTTTGCGAAATAATGGAACTGATCCGGGTATATTTGGTCAGGTTTTTATAGACAGGCAATATGAGTATCCTATCTCTTTTGAGCCTAAAACCATTTTAGATTTGGGTGCAAATACTGGATTGTCAGCATTATACTTTGCTGATAGATTTTCTAAAGCAAAAATTGTAGGCCTTGAAATAGATGAAGAAAATTTTAAAATTGCTATTCAAAACACCAAAGATTGCAGCCGTATTAAAATGCTGCAAAAAGGTATTTGGAATAAAAATACTTTTCTAGAAATCATCGATATAAATGCGAATAAAGATTCTTTTATGGTTAAAGAATCTGAAGTCAATTCTCCCACCAGCATTGACGCAATTAATATTGAAACCATAATGAAGCAGGAAGAATGGACAGCAATAGATATTTTAAAAATAGATATTGAAGGGTCAGAAAAAGAATTGTTTTCCAGTAATTATGAAAAATGGCTGCCGGTTACAAAAGTGATATTTGTAGAAGTACATGATGGAATGAAAAAAGGTTGTTCTAAAGCTGTTTTTAATGCCATTAGTAAATATAATTTTAGTTTTTCCATGAAACACGAAAATTTAATATTTATTAATGAAGATATCTAATTTCATTTTTTGGGATAGAGTTGAAAGGTTTAAAGATCATAAAGCTTAGATTTATTTTAACTCCAATCTGTATGTGTTAAAAAAAAATATTTATTAATGCGTATTACAATTATTCTTCCTTTTCCAGTTACCAAGCCGGTTGGTGGTCCAAAGATTATGTATGAGTATGCTAATAGATTGGCCGAACGTGGGCACTCTGTTACAATTTATCACAGTATCAAAAGACCTTTTAAAAATTCGGCAACACCTTTATGGATTAAGCAGTTGCTGTTTGCCTTGAGGGGAGTTGCAAGACCCAAATGGTTTCCATTGTTGCCTGCTGTTAACAGTATAATTGTGCCTTCTATTACTGACAGGTATATTGCTGATGCTGATATAATATATAGTACCTGGTGGCAAATGGCATATGCTATAAATGAACTTGCGCCTTCAAAAGGAAAAAAATTTAATCTTATTCAGGATTTTGAAGTTTGGACAGGCCAGGAAGATAAGGTTATAGACAGCTATCGATTACCTATAAATCATTTAGTTATTGCCCGCTATTTACAACAAATAGTTTTGCAAAGAACTGGCAAGGAACCTATGCATTTACCAAATGCAATAGATGATAATAGATTCTCTTTGCTGGTTGATCCTTCGGCAAGAAATGCGGCTACTGTTATCATGCTATACTCCAGGGAATCCAGAAAAGGAAGCGAATTTGGTTTGGCGGCATTAAAAAAACTGAAATTAAGTATTCCGGATTTGAAGGTAATTTTATTTGGTGTATATGACCCGCCAGCAGACCTGCCTACCTGGATGGAATATCACCAAAAGCCGCAAAACCTACCTGTATTGTACAATAATTCTGCAGTGTTTTTTTCCCCCAGCCTGGGAGAAGGATGGGCACTACCTCCGGCCGAAGCTATGGCTTGTGGCTGTGCAGTTGTATGTACCAATATTGGGGGCCATGCAGATTATGCGATTAATAACCAAACAGCTTTACTCTGTATTCCAGAAGATGTAAATGATATGGAGGATAAATTAAAAATGATCATTCTTAATAACGAAAAAAGAATGTCTGTTTCTTTAGAAGGGAATAAACTGATTACAACAAAATTTACATGGAAGGCTTCTGTAGATAAGCTGGAAAATTGTTTTAGCCAAAGTTTGAAAAAAGAATAAACGGATTAATAAATTTTAAAAGTGCTAATCAACAAAGTCAAATGACCAACTTCATTCCCATATTTCCGCTTGGTATTGTAGTATATCCCGGTGAGCAACTTAACCTGCATATATTTGAGCCAAAGTATAAACAACTAATTGTAGATTGTTATAGCACAGTCAAGCCTTTTGGTATACCTGCCGTAATTAATAACAAAATGGCAGAAATGGGTACATTGGTGCAGGTAATAGAAATTACCAAAACCTATGACGATGGCAGGATGGATATTAAAACAAAAGGCCTGGAAGTATTTAAATTATTGGAGTTGATTATGCAACTTCCTGATAAGTTATACAGCGGTGCTATTGTTACTTACCCGGAAAATATAACAAAAGGCAGTGTTGCCAAAATGAAATTGGTTTTAAAAGGAATAAGGGCATTGCATAGCCGTTTAAATGTGAGCAAGGAATTTGTAAAGCCCGATGAGCAATTGAACAGTTTTGATGTAGCCCATCATGCGGGGCTTTCTGTAGAGGAGGAGTATCGACTGCTGGAGCTGCCACAGGAACTGCAACGGCTGGAGTTTTTAAAAAGGCACCTGGCAAAAGTGCTTCCTATAATGGAACATATGGACTTGCTTAAAGGCAAAATAAAATTAAACGGACATTTTAAAAACCTGGAAGGATTTAAATTTTCTTAAACCAATATTTTGTTATGACTACTCTTTGTTTTGATTTTGGAAATACCAGGCTTAAAGCGGCTGTTTTTATAAAAGACGAATTAAAAGAAGAGTTATTTCTCACCGATGATAAAGAAGACACCATTGAGTTATTATTGCAAAAGTATCAACCTGCTAAAACCATTCTTTCTTCCGTTATCAATCACAATGAAGCGATAGAAGGCTTATTGGCTTCAAAATCTCTTTTTCATAAAATATCACATCTTACCAATATAGATTTTACCACTCCTGTGGGTAAGCCGGAAACCATAGGAGCAGACAGGCTGGCATTAATGTCGGCTGCCGTACATTTTTATCCTCAAAAAAATAACCTGGTTATTGGGCTGGGCAGTTGCATCACATATAATTTCATTAACCAGTATCACCAGTTCCTTGGCGGATCTATCACACCGGGTATGGATATGCGCTTTAAATCGATGCATGATTACACAGCAAAGTTGCCAATTGCCAGCGCCGACTGGAATTTTCCCCTGATTGGCTATGATACCAAAACCAATTTGCAAAGCGGGGTGATTGTGGGAATCATCAATGAAATAGAGGGTTTCATTCAAAAATATAGTGAAAAATTTAACAACTTTAACGTCGTTTTAACCGGGGGTAATTCAACCTATTTTGCAAGTCAACTTAAATACAAGATATTTGCCGACCATCATTTTTTATTTAAAGGTTTGTATGCACTTAGTGAAATCAACAACTGCCGGGCTTAAGAGAACATTTTCCATTTTTTCTGCCTTATTTATTACCACAATCGCCTTCGCACAGGAAAACTCTCCTTACTCCAGGTATGGTATGGGTGATATTGTTCCTAATCAGAATATTGTAAACCGTGGAATGGGAGGAATCTCTGCAGGTTATTCCGATTTTCAAAGTATCAATTTTATGAATCCGGCATCGCTTGGAGGATTAAGAAGCACCGTTTTTGATTTGGGTGCCGATATTGATATCAGGAATTTAAAAAGCAATACATCTCCGGATAAATTTCAATCTGTAAATACACTGATTTCTTACCTGCAAATTGGATTTCCGGTTGGCTCAGAAAAAATGATGAAGAAAGACAGGTTTTGGGGAGTGAGTTTTGGGTTGAGACCCGTAACACGTATCAATTACAAAATACAGAAAGATGAGCGTACAGCCATTGACAGTATGAGTACATTGTATGAAGGAAGTGGAGGAATATCCCAGGCTAATGTGAGTACAGGGATTAAAATAAAAAACTTTAGTGCAGGACTAAGTACCGGATATACTTTTGGGTCTAAAGATTATAGCACCCAAAAAGCAGTTGTAAACGACTCTGTGTTTCATTATCCATCTAATACCGCTGTTAAAACAAGGTTTGGCGGTGTATTCTTAAATGCCGGAATGCAATATGAAATTACCCTCAAAAAAAATGATGTTAGTGTAAAAAATAAACCAATACTTCGCCTGGGGGCTTATGCCAACTTTCAGCAAAATTTAAATGCAAGGCGTGATGAAATTCAGGAAACAATTACTTACGACGGCAATGGTGGTTATTTAGGTATCGATACAGTTAGTTTTACTTCGGAAGTAAAAGGAAAAGTAAAAATGCCGGCAACTTACGGAGTGGGTTTCACATATGCCAAAAATCAGCTTCTATTTGGAGCCGACCTCGAACTGACCAGTTGGGAAAATTACAGGTATTACGACCAAAAAGATGTTTTGCAAAATAGTTATATGTTTAGAGCAGGAGCCCAATATTATCCTGCAAAGGATAATACACCCTCAAGAAAATACTGGAGTTTTGTAAAATACAGGGCCGGCGTATATTATGGAAATGATTATGTGAAACTGGATGATAAAAACCGTCCTAATTATGGCGTTACTTTTGGAGCAGGATTGCCACTTACTTCCCTGCAGCGCATTTCTTATATCAGAGAGATAGTGATTTTAAACACCGGCCTGGAAATAGGTACAAGAGGTAATAAGCAAAGCCAAAGCCTGAGAGAAAATATCATGCGTTTCAGCCTGGGTATTTCTATGAATGCACGCTGGTTCTTTAAACCTAAATATGATTAAGGGAAGGTGAAACAGTGAAAGGTGAAAAAACCTATGAGGGTTTGTGTGTTGGCTTGCGGGATGGAAAACCTCATAGTGTTTTATTAATTAAGGTGAAAAAGTAACTGACCAAAATAAGAGAACAAAGCAGCAAAGGCCGCATCTTAATACTTAATACTAAATACATTAATACTTGCTCCTTTTTAACCCATACAAAATATTTACAGCAGCCCTTATACTTGGCTGCTTTTTTTTAGTTTCCTGCGAAAATGATGAAGCTGAAGTAAAAAGTCTTTTTACTAAAAAATTGGGTGTAGAGGAAGCCAGAATTATAAAACTAACTTTTACCACCGGTGGCAAAACTAAAGCCATTCTTACATCTCCGCTTATGTTGAGGGTACAGGATACCATTACCTATGTGGAGTTTCCTAAAACACTGGAAGTAAATTTTTACAACGATTCGGCAAAGGTAGAAAGTACCATGACAGCCCTTTATGGCCGCTACAAAGAAAGCCAGAATATTGTTTATTTAAAAGACAGTGTAAAAATCATCAACATCAAG
>JBBRFX010000075.1:0-18217 GCA_038241275.1 Chitinophagales bacterium | reverse complement strand
CAAATACAACTCTCAAGTTTAAGTTTGCGTTTATAAATTTAAAAAGTCTCCATCAACGATTAATAATTTTGTTCCATTAGTTGATATTGAACGATGAGAACTTTGTTCGTCTGAAACTATATATGTCATTCCTTTTTTTAGTCGTACTGTTTCAGCATTTTTTAATTCGCTTTCAAATTCTCCTTCTAAACAATAAACAATGTGTCCTTTTTGGCACCAATGGTCAGCAAAATAATTTTCAGAATATTCTACAATACGAACACGAATTCCACCAATTTGAATAGTCTGCCAAAATGATGTTCCCTTCTCTCCTTTATGTTCTGTCTTCTCAACAGTTGTCCAGTCAATTGTCTGAAATGGTATTTTGTCCATAGTGTCGTTTTTTACGCTTGGCCCTAAGTCAAAAATATTCGAAAGTTTTAGGTTGCAAAAAACTTTCGCAAATTCAACTCACAAGTTTAAGTTTACATTATCTAATGGACTTAATATTTGCAGCATATTTCTGATACAACAATTGTACGCTAACGATCGGTTGGCCAGTTATGCTGGTAGAAAGTAATTGTAGCAATACGATTGAATTAATTCAGCTTTCACAATTCACCTCATCCCTTCAATACGGGCAGACTTTCCCCTTTACCGGCAGAGTCATAATTAAAACACTATAAGCCTGCCTGGTCGGCAGACAGGGTTTCCCCTCCCACAATCCAACACACAAACCCTTATAGCCTGACCGGTAGGCAAGGTTTTAGTACACTTTGCCTTTTGACTTTTGACCTTTCACCTTTCACCTTTCACTTTTCACTTCCCCCCTAACTCACCCCACTCCCATTCCCTACAGCCTCATCGGGGTTTACAAATTGTAATTTACCTTCTGCATCTTCTGCCATTAAGATCATGCCATTACTTTCTATACCTCTCATTTTTCTTGGCGCAAGATTGGTTACAACAGTCACCTGTTTACCCACAATCGTTGCCGGATCAAAATGCAATGCAATGCCGCTTACAATCGTTCGTTTTTCTGTGCCAAGGTCTATTTCCAGCTTTAGTAATTTATCTGCCTTAGCCACTTTTTCGGCAGCAGTGATGGTTCCAATTTTCAATTCTATTTTTGCAAAGTCTTCAAATTGAATTTCGGGTTTTGCAGGAGTTTTTGCTGCGGCCTCGCTGGTTGTTTCCATAATTGTGTTGACTGGTTTTATAAGACCTGCTTTTAATTTTTCTACCTGTGCAGCTATTTCTTCGTCTTCTATTTTTCTAAATAATAATTGTGGCTCCCGCAGGCTGTAGCCTACGCTCAGGAGGTTAATTTTACCGGCGTTTTGCCAATCCAGCATTTTTTCTACCACCTTCATCATGCCAATCATTTTCTTAGCTGTGATGGGCAGAAAGGGGTTTATTAAAATAGCAAGGTTGGCTGTTAACTGCAGGCAAAGGTGCAGGCAGTTATCAATACTTTTTTGAGCGGCCACCTGTTGTTCGCTTCGTTGCTCTCCTGCTTCGGAGGGGTTGGGGGAGGCTTGCCTGGCCACAATCCAGGGCTCTTTTTCCTGCATGTAACGATTGCCTTTGCGGCTCAGGTCTATCACTTCAAAGAGGGCATCTCTAAATTTAAATTCTTCCAGCAATGCTTTTACTTTTTCCGCAGTGTTGCTGATGTCTGCTTTCAATGCACGGTCCCTATCATCCAGGATGTCCATGTGCAGTGTTGGAACTTTACCGCCACAAAGTTTGTGCATCAGCACCCAGGTGCGGTTTACAAAGTTGCCAAAAATACTTACCAGCTCACTATTGTTCCTGTCCTGAAAATCTTTCCAGGTAAAATCATTGTCTTTTGTTTCGGGTGCATTGGCACACAACACATACCGCAGCACATCTTCGCAGCCGGCAAAATCTACCAGGTATTCATTTACCCACACAGCCCAGTTGCGGCTGGTGCTCACTTTTTCTCCTTCAATATTTAAAAATTCATTGGCAGGTACATTGTCGGGCAATACGAAACCACCATGGGCTTTTAGCATTGCCGGAAAAATAATGCAATGAAATACAATGTTGTCTTTTCCTATAAAATGTACCAGCTTGGTATCTTCTTTACACCAATAGTCTGCCCAGTGTGGCGTAAGTTCTTTGGTGGCGCTGATGTATCCAATGGGCGCATCAAACCATACATACAATACTTTTCCTTCGGCATCGGGTAGCGGCACTTTAATACCCCAGTTACTATCCCTTGTCATTGCCCGGCTTTGCAGGCCGGTATCCAGCCAGCTTTTACACTGTCCATACACGTTGTTTTTCCATTCCTTATGTCCTTCTATGATCCACTCTTTTAACCATGGTTCATAATCCTGCAATGGAAAGTACCAATGCTTTGTGGTTTTTTTTACTGGCACGGCATCGCTCAGTGCACTGCGTGGGTCTATCAATTGCTCTGGCGATAAAGCACTGCCACATTTTTCGCACTGGTCGCCATATGCATTTGGATTAGCGCAAACCGGACAGGTGCCTACAATATAGCGGTCTGCTAAAAAAGTTTTAGTACTTTCATCATAATACTGCTCAGTTTCTTTTTCTTCAAACAAACCATCGTCATACATTTTCTTAAAAAAAGCTGAGGCCGTTTCATGATGCACTTTGTTGGAAGTACGTGAATAAATATCAAATGATATTCCCATTTGTGCCATGCTTTCTTTAATAATTGCATGATACCTGTCAACCACCTGCTGTGGATTGATGCCTTCCTTCATAGCCCTAATGGTGATGGGCACACCATGCTCATCGCTGCCGCCAATAAATTTCACATCTTTCTTTTGTGCACGCAGGTATCGCACATAAATATCTGCAGGCAGGTAGCAGCCGGCCAGGTGACCAATATGTACGGGGCCATTGGCATAGGGAAGGGCTGCGGTAACGAGGTATCTTTTTGGATCTTGTATCATAATTTTATTTAACCGGCTGCAGATTCATTGGGCGACATCGTTGTGTCACTCTCTTGTACTGCATACCATTAGGCAACAAGTGCATTCTGCAAAAATATCAAATGAATTGCCAATACCGAAATTTGAGTAAATTCATCGTATGAAGCGTAAAGATTTTTTATCATCTATTATCCCTGCGGCAGTATCTATTAAAGCCATTTCGCTTGATATGGAGGAATCAGAAAAAAAATCAACCATTCCCCCATATCTTAAAAAAGGCGATACCATTGGCATTACCAGCCCGGCCGGATATATTATTTTGGAAGATATTCAATCTTCTATCAACAAATTGCAGGAATGGGGATTTAATGTAAGCATCGGCAATACCATTGGAAAAAGAGATTTTAGTTTTGGAGGAACAGATGCAGAAAGGCTGGCCGACCTGCAACAAATGCTGGATGACAAAAACATTAAAGCCATTCTTTGTGCCCGTGGCGGATATGGAGCAGTGCGTATTGTAGATAAAATAAACCTGGCTGTTTTTAAAAAATATCCAAAATGGATTATTGGCTTCAGCGATATAACGGTGCTGCATAGCCACATCAGCAGGAATGCCAATATTGCTAGCATACATTCTAAAATGTGCAACAGCTTTCCCTCCGACTGGAGTATTGCCGAGCCCATTCAAATAGCAACCATTGAAAGTATCCGGCAGTGCCTTGTAGGAGAAAAGATAAAATATCAAACAACTCCTAATGTAAATAACAGGATTGGCAAGGCAACAGGTTTATTAGTTGGGGGTAATTTAAAAACACTGGAAAGCCTTGCAGCAAGCTGCAGCGATATCAACACAAAAAATAAAATCCTTTTTGTAGAAGACACCGGCGAATACCTCTACAGCATCGATCGTATGTTTTGGAACTTGAAACGAAGTGGTAAACTTTCGCAATTGAATGGACTTATAATCGGGGGATTTAAAATTAAAAAAGATGATGTGGGCGAAGAATATGGAAAAACGCTGGAAGAAATAGTGTTGGAAAAAGTTAAAGAATACAATTACCCGGTTTGTTTTGATTTTTCTGTTGGTCATCAGAAAAATAATTTTGCATTAAAATGCGGAGTTGCGCATCAACTGCATATAACAGAAAATGCAGTCAGCTTTTTAGAGGTTGGTTAACCTTATGCCGGCTGCATTTTCTATTTTAAATTGAATTGGTTTTTATCTGATTAAAATACTCGTGCCTTTTTCATATACCGGTAATTTGGTTACAGGATGTACATAACTTAACTGCCACACATAAGTTCCGGTTTCTGCTTGCACCCCTTTATAAAAACCATCCCAGCCCGATACAGGGTTACTGGTAGAGAATAATAATTGTCCGAACCTGTTATAGACTCTTAGAGAAAAATTAGTGGCCAGGTCTGCATTGATAGCTTTGAGTTTATCATTCACACCATCACCATTGGGAGTAAATGCACCGGGTACTTTTATCAGGCAGTTATCCAACACTTTTATAAACACCTCATCCTGTGCTGTGCAACCATTATTATCCACAGATAACCGGTAGGTATTGGAAACTGCCCCAGTAATAATTTTGGAATTGACAGCACCGTTACTCCATAAATAAGTATAGCCCATTGTTGGCGCTACACCTATCTCTGCCGTTATACCAGGGCAAAATATTTTATCTTCCCCCAAATTAAATACAGGTACCTGGTACACCTGGGTAGAAACTCTGGAAGTAATAGCGCCGCAAAACTTATCTGTAGCCACAAGACTAACAGTATAATTTCCTTGTGCAGCATAACTAAAACTAAATACAGGTTGATTTTGGGCTGTAACTCCATTTCCATTGTCCCAACTATAACTGCTGATATTTGCCGGTAATTGTGCAGTTAATAAAACGGACTCTGCAGAACAATAGCGGGTATTTAGTCCTGCAAAAATGATCTGCGGAATTGGCGTAACAAAAACCACTTTGGTAGCCGTGTCAATACATCCATGAATATTACCGGCTATTAATTGAATCGTATAAGAGTTACTGGCTGCATAAGAATGGGCGGGTGGAGTTTGGCCGGAAAACTGTGTATTATCTCCAAACAGCCATTGATATTGTAAATTATTACCGGTAGATGTATTGGTAAAATTCAATGCGCTATTCATGCATACGGTATCAGCACTCTGTATAAAATCTGCATTAAGTGCATTGTCGAGTGTGAATGATCTTAGCAAGGTATCGGTGCACAATCCGTTTGACACAATCAATTGTACCGTGGCAGCAACTGTAGATACAGGAAAAGTATGAGACGTAGTTTGCCCTGTAGCAGATGTGCCATCACTAAAATTCCATGTCCATGAATTGATGCCGTTACCTCCGGGATGAGCAAGAAGAATAGTATCCATTACACAACCAAACTGCAACTGGCTGCTGAATGCAGCAGATGGACTTCCCAATACATTAAAGGCAATAGTCTCTGATGTATTTTGTGCAGCAAAACAAGTATCCAAAACACTGTTTCCATCTGCACCTGATACATTATTTAATGTATAGTTTCCAAAAACATTTATCGGTTGAGATAATTGTAAGAGCAACCAGTTGGTATATCCATTGCTGCAGGTTACATCAGTTGTTACTCCTGTTACGATTACTGCTGCAGGCCCTGTGATAGAAAATTCTGATCCGTTTGCATTTACACTGCTGCAACTGACAGGCTTGCTGTAAAAAACTTTTATAACCGACGGACTGCACCTGTCATACTGCAATGAGTCAAACAAAGGTGCAGTTGCCTGGGTAGTAACAAATGGCCTGATGATATTTACAGGCATAAAAGAAAAGCAACTATCACTGATCGTATTTCCATCTGTACCATTATTAATATTCACATTAAAATTACCTGCAGGTAAATTACCGGAAAGATTAAGCGTTACCTGGCTTACTAAACCATTTGTTGTACAGTTGCCTGCAATCCCGGTAACAGTAAGGGCTCCGGGTGTTATTGAAAACTCATTGCCAATTGCTGACAGTGAATTACAGGCAATGGGTTTGTCAAAATTAACTACCACTTTAAACGGTTTACATTCATCAAAAACAATTGATTGAATGGCAGGAGCTGCAGTTGTTTGATTGATTACAAAAGGAAAATTATATCCGGTTGGCAATGATGCGCCGCAGGTATCTGTTAATGTATTTCCATCAGATCCGTTATTAACAACTAATTGATAATTTCCAAAAGTCAATGGATTTTGTAAAACAAGTTGTATCGTATCGGTATATGTGGCCCCGGAAGAACAATAAGAAATAACTGATAATATCGTATTGCCTGCAATTAAAAATTCTGAGCCAGTTGCTGTAATGGTATTACATAAAACCGGGTTGTTTAATGCTACTTTTAAAATATTAGGAGCGCAACCAGTATAAGAAATATTGCTAACAGATAATGGATTTTGCATGGGCACTGCAAATGCAAAAGATGTTGCTGCCGGCATGGCTGTTTGACAAACATCCAGTAATGTATTAGCATCGGTACCATTATTTACTACCAATTGATAATTTCCGGCAGGAATTGGATTTTGAAATGCAATCGTTAACTGGTTAAAAGCGTTGGACCCGGTACTACATGCAGAACTAAGACCGGTGATAACATGGGTACCATTTGTAATAGAAATTTCTGATCCTGCAGCAGTTAAACTGCTGCATAAAATATCTTCAGAAAAAGTTACCCTTAATAAAGAACTATTGCATCCAACAATACCCACATTGGTTATAGATGGTGGCTGATTATTGGTAAGTACCGCAGTACCACCGGTAAAAATCAGGTTATACCCCAAACCGGAGTTTGACCAGTTTGTAACCATCAATAAATAATCATTGCCTGCAATTAAAGCAGGCATTCGGTTAAATTGCGATCCGGGTGCACCACCTGCACAATTTACATCCAAAGTGCCTGCGGCTGTGCAACCGGTGGCACCGGTAATGGCACTTAGATTTAGCGAAACCCGTAAATTGGTTGTAAGTACATCCTGCGGATTGCGCCCGGTTATATCCATTAATTGCCAGTCGTAATCGTCTGCAGCGGAAACGGGAGAAATTAAAAATCCAAGAGGCCCTGATTGATAACAGTGAAACCTGTACCACACAGAATTACTGCTGGTAACAGCATCGGAACAACCACCAAATGGCAAATCAGGAGCCGAACAAGAGGGCACATTGGCCTGTGGAAATGTAAGTGTTCCACATACAGACACACTTGTTTGCGGTGTCATTCCTGGTAAAGTGCAGGTTTGTGCTTTTACAATGAATGGAAAAACTAACAATACTACGAGTGTAAAAAATCTCATACTTTCGGCGTAAATTTTGTTTTTAAACAGTAGTTAAAACCTGTTTATAATAATAAAATAAATGTACAATGGGTTAGCTCAACCGAGCAGAAGATTTAATAGCTTTATTCAGGATAAAAAGTAAATATAAGAAAAAATGATTGTTCCTCCTTACCTCAAAAAAGGCGATACCATTGGCCTTACCTGCCCTGCAGGTTATATGGCAGCAGACAAAGCACAAACCTGTATTGAAACCCTGCAGGCATGGGGCTACCAGGTGATGGTTGGCAAAACCCTTGGCAGCGATTCGCAAAATTATTTTAGCGGCACAGACAAAGAAAGGGCTGATGAGTTGCAGGCGATGATGGATGACCCTTCCATTGATGCTATTCTTTTTGGGCGGGGTGGTTATGGAATGGGGCGCATTATAGACCAGTTAAATTTTAAAAAATTTAAAAAATATCCCAAATGGCTGATTGGCTTTAGTGATATAACGGTGATGCATACCCATTTATTCAGCCAATATAAAATAGCCTCTATTCATGCACCTATGGCTGCTGCATTTAATGAGGGAGGTTTTGAGAATGAATATGTACAATCTTTACGAAAAGCATTGAAGGGTAATAAAGCTAATTACCAA
The DNA here is from genome assembly GCA_038241275.1 of Chitinophagales bacterium. Lineage (GTDB taxonomy): Bacteria > Bacteroidota > Bacteroidia > Chitinophagales > Chitinophagaceae > Ferruginibacter. The sequence goes on along the minus strand of JBBRFX010000075.1, from coordinate 10,347 downwards.
TGTGCAACAAATGCATCTGATAAGTTAGGTTCTGCTACAGGCAAACTGATTGGCGGCAACCTTGCTTTGCTGGCACATGTTATTGGTACCGCTTCAGATTTTAATTCTAAAAACTGCATCCTCTTTATAGAAGATATTGGTGAATATCTCTACAACGCAGACCGTATGCTTTATCAACTGAAACGCAGTGGAAAACTGGAAACAATCAGCGGCCTGATCTTTGGCGGCTTTACCGATATGAAAGATACTGAAAGGCCTTTTGGTAAAACGATGAACGATATTTTACAGGAGATCAGTGCAGATTTAAACATACCGGTTTGCTTTAATTTCCCGGTGAGCCATGGCAAAGAAAATGTGGCACTAAAAATTGGTGTTAAATACAATCTTATTGTGGGCACAAAAAAAGTGAGCCTGAAAGAATTATAAAGACAATAAAGAATCCATTGATTTTTGATAAATAGCAGATTCACTTAGATTATTATGTGATCCTTGTGGAATTTGTATGAATGTATCCGAAGGTTTTAAAAACTTTTTTAATCTTACCCCGGAGCGATAAGGCACTACCCAATCGCCGGTACCATGAAAAATAGCTACCGGTGCTTTTACTTCCTGCAGAAATTCGTAGGTAGGTAATTTATAATTGCTCATCACAGAAGCGGGATACATAAAAGCATAGGAACGAAACAGGGAAGGAATACTGTAATAAGGTGTTTCTAAAATAAGTTGTTTGCATGGTTTTACCGATGCAGTATAAGCTGCCACTGCAGTGCCCAGCGATTTGCCATAAATAATAATACGGTCGCTGCCAAAGGAAAGGGCCGCCATTTTTTGTAATTCGTATGCAATAGTATATAATTTTTTTTCTGTTCTTTCGCCGGTACTTTTTCCAAATCCCGGGTAATCGGGCATCCATACTTCATAGCCATGTTTGGTAAAGGTTGCTACATATTTAGCATAATGCTCTACGTTTTTCATATTGCCATGAAAATACAATACCACACCTTTTCTTAATGTATCTGTTGGAAAAAACTTGATCATATTCAATGTATCCGTTGCATTAAATGGAATATTCAATTCCTGAAATGGCTGCTTAAAATTAAATACATAACTGTGCTCTAATTTTTGGGGATGAAATAAAATTTTCTCCTGCAGGTAATACAGCATAATACCGATGCCGCAGTAAATAAGAATAAATATTTTTAACGCTCTAAACCACCTGGTTTTTCTATTGGCAGTAATTGATTTGACTCCTGTATTTGCACTCATACTAATTTGCTGTTCTATGCCCCCATAAAGAGGATTGGGATTATTTTAATACTGCAAAATATCTCTAATAAAATTATGATACTCATTAAATGTTGGGAGATTATTGTGTCCACCACCATGAATCCTTATCAGGGTAATTTTGCCGGGGTTGATTGCCTGCAGTTTTTCGCTGTTGCTGATAGGAAGAAGCCAGTCTTTGGTGCCATGCAAAATGTAAGTGTGGCAGTTTACATGCCTTATCCATTTGTCTGTTCTTAAATGAAAGCGTAATAAAAAACGAATGGGTAGTATGGGAAAAAATCTTTCTATGGCTTTGGTAAAACTAAAATAAGGAGCATCTAAAATAAGATAACGTGGTTTATTATCGCTGGCAATTTTTGCAGCAAAGCCACTCCCCAAACTCCTGCCATAAACGATAATATGATGTTCTGTATATTGCACGGCCAGGGTATCATATACAAACTGCATATCCTTTAGCATATCCCGTTCGCTGCGCTTACCGGTGCTTTTACCAAATCCGCGGTAATCTACCAAAACCACATCATAATTATAGCGAAAAAAATCTTTGGCGTATTTAGCCCAGCCCTTAATACTCCTGCTGTTGCCATGAAAATAAAGAATTAAACCCAGTGGTTTATTCACTGTAAAATGCAGGCCATTGATACTTACCCCGGGTTCTACATCAAAGAACAATTCTTTAAAAGGCACATCATATTCATACTTAAAATCGGCATGCAGTTTCTCTGGTTTAAAAATAAAACGCTCCTGCACAAAATAAACAATGGCAATAAGCACTACATAACCAATGATGATATAAAGAATGCTGTTGCTCAAACTTTTTTGGAAATTTATTCAAAATAAACATTTTAATGATCATTGTGTCAATTGTTATTGAGTCAATGATCAATCGGTATATTCTAAACCATTATTTGATAAAAATAAGCTAAGTAGTTTTTAAAATTTTTAACCACTGATCCATGCCTCCACTTAAATTAAGGAGATTATTATATGAATGTTTTTGCTGAAGCCTTTGAATGACCAAACCACTTCTAATTCCTTTTTGGCAATAGAATATAACGGTTTTGTCTTTGGGAATTATATCCAGGTTTTGAAAAATATTATTCATGGGGATTAAGATTCCCCCGATATTAAAAATGGCATGTTCATGGGGTTCCCTCACATCAATCAACAAAAAATCTTCTTTGTTATTTATTTTTTCCCGGAGTGTTATTGCATCAATAGACTGCATTTGTTGCGTTCTTTAAATTGGTAAGTCCGGGGATAGTTATTCACCATTCACTTTTCCTGGTTTGAAGAAAATTATCTAAACACTATAAGGTTTCATCGCACATTAGCCAACACACAAACCCTTATAGGTTTTAGCAACGACCTTTGACTTTTCACCTTTCACCTTTGACTTTTGACCTTCCCCCCCTATTCCTCCTCATCTTCATTGGCATAAACCCTGCTCAGCTTCAGTTTGCTTACAGGCGCCACCACCAATGGAAATTTCTCTACAGCCACATTACTCTGCTCCAGGCCAAAACTGCGTTCTTCGCTTACGCCCAGCGTTTTTACCATAAAATAAAGTTTCATGATAATTTCTTCAAAGAAAGGTAATTCATTATCCTGGCTCAGGAATTTCTCCATCACTATAAACTGGAAATCGCCCACCATATTATTTTTTTGCTGGCTATCGTAGCGGCTCATAATATTCACCTCCCTGTTGGCCACCAGGTCTTCCACCACTTTTTTAAACATCAGGTTTAACCTGGGTTGAATACGAAAGCCCAGCCTGAATTCAACCCTAATAATATCATTAGGAATTATATGCTCCACTGTATAATCACAGGTGTATGGATCATCCAGCGTATCTACATGCACAAACCAGTAAATATCTGCACGCTTAGGCATACCACTTAGTATGCTGTACATAATCTTATGCTCAATCTCCTTATGGTTATTGGCACTTGTAAGGTATACAAGGTGAGTAGCATATTTAGGCACAGAGTTATCATTACTTAGTTCTTCCAGTTTAGGAATATATTCTTCTACCCTTACAAACTCTACATACCGGTTCTTTATCTTTCTGGCCCTGTACCAAACATACATAACGGTAAATAATACACCTCCAATCATAAGGGTAATATAACCGCCATGAACAAATTTATCCATCAAGGCCAGCAGGTATGATATTTCTACTATTAAATAAAAACCCAGGAATGTATAAATGAATATTGGTTTTACCCTGTGCAGCACCATATAATTGGCAAACAATAGGGTGGTCATAATCATGGTAGTGATAATGGCAAGACCATAAGCAGCTTCCATCCTGGAAGATTCACGGAAATAAAGTACAACGCCCACACAACCTGCAAATAGTAAAATATTGATGCCCGGTATGAACAACTGGCCTTTGGCTTCGCTCGGAAATTTGATTTTCATTTTTGGCCAAAGATTCAATCGGATGGCCTCACTGATAAGGGTAAACGAACCAGACACCATTGCCTGGCTGGCAATAATAGCTGCTGCAGTGGCAATAATTACGCCCGGCACTATAAACCATTGAGGCATCAGGTCATAAAATGCATTAATGCCCTGGGCATCCCGTGTAGCCTTATCCATTAACTGGCCAGTATGATGACTAAGCAGGCTGGCTCCCTGGCCAAAATAATTAATGAGCAGGCAGGCTTTTACAAAAATCCAGGAGATGCGTATGTTACCTCTACCGCAATGTCCTAAGTCGCTGTATAAAGCTTCTGCTCCCGTAGTACATAAAAATACGGCACCCAGCAGCCAGAAACCTTCTTCGTAATTAAACAAAAAATGGATACCGTAATAAGGGTTAAGCGCATTAAAGATGCTGAGATCATCGGAAATATGTATGAGGCCCAATACAGCAAGCATTGCAAACCATACACTCATAAAAGGGCCAAACAATTTGCCAATAGAGGAAGTGCCAAACTGCTGTGTAAAAAAGAAAAGCGTAATAATGCCTAAAACAATATACACCACGGAATCCTTACTCAACTCACTAAACTGAGGCAGTTCCTTTAATCCTTCTATTGCAGATGTGATAGAGATAGGAGGCGTAATAATTCCATCGGCCAAAAGTGCAGCCCCTCCTATCATTGCAGGTAATACCAGCCATTTTTTTCTTCGGCGCACGAGTGCAAATAAAGAAAAGATACCACCTTCCCCCTTGTTATCAGCACGCAAAACCAGTATCACATATTTGATAGTGGTTTGCAATGTAATGGTCCATATGATCAACGAAAGGGTTCCAAGAATGAGCTCCCTGCTTATGATTCTGTTGTTGATAATAGAATTGAAAACGTATAGTGGTGAGGTACCAATATCGCCGTAAATGATTCCGAGGGCTATTAATAATCCTGCCGCCGAAACTTTGTTGATGTGTTTTGCCACTAAATATAATTTTCTATAATCCCTGGTAAAAAAAATGACAAGGATTTGCAAATGTAGATTGAAAACTAATATAAAAATAAAAGTTTTAATATCTAAAGGAATTGTTATACAATTCTACATAAACTGCTTAAAAGCCCGCTATCATTGTAGTTATTACTTTTTTTATTGCCTAATCTGCAACTCCTCCCATTCAGTTGTTCCATCTTTTTCTCTTTTAAATTCAAGTTCATCTGTGCTGGTAATTACAATTTCGGCGGTGGTGTACACTATGTTTCCTTCAGATAAATGTCCGCCGATGGTTTTACCCGTGCTATCGCTAATACTGATATGCAGGTGGCTGCCGTTTACAGAAACAGTGCCTGTTAAACTTAATATTTCAAAATGCCCGCTGCCATTGCTGCTGCCGGGCTGGTTGGCAAACCGGATATTATAATTGGTAAGGCTGCCGGCGCAGGTACTTATCCATCCGGCTTTTATTTGTTTTTCATTCACTAGTTTTTGTATTTCCATCCTTAGATCCTGCCCTGGTTTTAATCTAAACGCATGTATGGTGGTGGCTGTCATGTTTTGAGTTGTTTTACACGATGATAAAAAAGATCCGGCAGCTGTTATTATCAAAAAAAGCTGAAGAAAACCGGTAGTTCTTAAAAGTAAGTACATTAATTAAAGTTGAGGAAGCGCAATGTTGTAATAAATATTTATTTGAAGATAGGAAGTAAATCATTTAAAATATATTGAACGCAGTTATTAGCAGTTTACAAGCATGCTACCTATTAAGCCGTATCTTTCCTATAGAAAAATATTGTCATTGTAATACCGGTAGTTGGTAAAATATGTTTTCATTAAAAAATTACTTTATCATCCTGTTTGTGCTGATGTTTAATTTACTAACAGCACAGGATTACCATGCAATTAATGGTTCGTCTTATGCAGGCAGTTTGGGCGTTGGCAACAACCCTGCTTCGATAGTACATATTCCCTATGCCTGGGATATTACACCATTTGCCATTCAGTTTAAACAAAGCACCAACGCTTTTAAAATAGCCAACTATTCATTGCTTTCTACTCCCAATAATGTAACGGTTGCCGGTGAAAACGGTAATAAAAAAAGATTTGTGTTGGCCAACCAGGACATCCGCTTATTAAACGGCAGGATTAGTCTTCACTCAAAAGCAGCTATTGCATTTGGTATTAATATCCGCAATTATATGCACGCTACCAGCAGTAAAACCAACTGGCAAGACAGCTCATATACCCTTGCAGATTATTTAAAAATCAATATAAATCATGTGCCATTGACTGGAGCTTCTGCAGTAAGTGCATGGGCAGAAGTATATGGCACTTATGCCCAAACAGTATTTGATGATGGTTACAGGTTGCTAAATGCAGGACTCACTCTAAAAATAAACCGTGCCATTGCGGGTGGATATGCAAGAGCAGAGGGAATAAATTATAAACCTTTCCTATCTGGAAGCGCTGCTGGTTATGAACTCACAACTGGTAGTTTGCAATATGGCTATTCATCCAATTTTGATAAGATAGATTCCAATAACACTTCGGCTACAAACCGGAAACAGTTTTTACAGCAACCATCTATCAGCCTTGGCGCCGGCATTGGGCTGGAATACATTGTACTTACTGATGAAGATAAAAGCGAAGGAGGGGATTATGCATATGACACTAAAATAGCTGTGTCTGTTATAGATATAGGCAGTAATAAATATACGCATGGCCGTAAGAGCCGCTTAGCCTTTGCCGGTTTGCCTGGTATTACCGATTCCCTTTTGGAAAATAAATTTTCAACCGTTAAAAACTTTGCAGACTTTAATGATAGCCTTGAAAGTATCTCCACTGCATTTATACAGGTAAGGGGTGATTTTTATATTTATCATCCTACCCGGTTAATAATAAATGTAGACCAGCATCTCGTACATAATTTTTTTATAAATGCAGCATTAACCCTACCCATTATATCGCTGGTATCAAAAAAAAGTCTTTATTTAAAGGATATGAATTTGCTGGCTATAACCCCAAGATGGGAGTTAAAATCATTGGGGGCTTATATGCCTGTACTTTTAAATAACCGCAATCAATTATGGGTAGGAGGAGCTATAAAAGCGGGCCCTTTTTTATTGGGTACCCATAACCTGCTAAATTTATTTTCTAAAAACAAAATACAAACCGGAGGACTGTACCTTGCATTCACCATCCGGCCTGGCAAATTATATGACCCGCAGGCGCATTACCCTAAAAGTAAAATATCCAAAAAGGTTAGAAAAACCTTGCAATGCCCCCCATTTTAAATACTCTATATTTTTAATCCATTTATAATCAGGCTTACTGTTTACAAAAAACATCTTTAGCTTTTTGTTATTAAAGGTTTGTAATAAATTTAAAAAATGAAATATTGGCTGTCTATTTATTTACTCCTGCTTTCCTGCACTTTGGTAAAGGGGCAGGCGGGCAAAGAGCTGTCAGCTATTGATTACAGGGCGATGCGGTTCCCTATGGAAATCACTTATTCTACTACTGATTTAGCATCTTATATTCAAGCGCATTTTACCGGCAACAAAGAAAGAATTCGTGCCGCATACCGATGGGTTACCTACAACATAACTTACGACAGGGACAGCATGTTATCCATTAACTGGAGTAAAGACAGCCGTGAAAAAATAGCTGCCACTTTAAGAAGAAAAAAAGGCGTGTGTGATAATTTTTCTTCGGTATATGCTGATATACTTGCTAAAATGAATATCCCTTCTTTTGTAGTAAACGGATTTGCCAAAGGCAGTGGAAAAGAACAGGCACATAGCTGGAACGCATTGCAGTTAGAAGGCGAATGGTTTTTATGCGATCCCACCTGGGATGCCGGGTTTAATACTTATAGTAACTACTTTTTAAAATCACCCGACCAATTTATAGCAACACATTGGCCTTTTGATCCACTATGGCAATTGCTGGCAAAACCTGCAACGCTCAAAGAATTTAACAGTGGGTTTATTTCTTCCGCCAGAAAAGAAAATTTTTACAGTATAAGCGATTCTGTAAAATTATTTATGGCGCTGGATAGCCTGCAACAACTGGAAGCTACAGCCCGCAGAATGGAGGCTTTCGGAATGGAAGAAAATAATTTACGAACATGGTATGCATACAACAACATGAACATTGCTATTATATATGGAGAACAGGATATGAATTTATACAATGCTGCCATTGCAGATTTGAACAAAGCCAATGCCTGCCTGAATGAATTTATTAATTACCGCAATAACTTTTTTAAACCAGCCAAAGATGATAAAATGATTAGAGACATGCTGCAACCAATAGAAGGATTAATGAATGCTGCATCTAAAAAAATGGAAGCTATAGGAAGAGTAAAAGAAAATTTTCAATACGACACAGGATTTTTAAAAGAAAGAATAAATGCAACCGGCAAAAAATTTGAACAACAAAACCTTTTTTTAAACCGGTACTTAGAGAGCAGTGGTGCAGATAGGGATAAAGTGTTTTATAAATATTAAAAAGGTTAGTTACTTTATAACTGCGCTTCATTAATTATTCATAAACTCAATTACCCGGTTAAAAAAATTATCCATTTTTTTAACCGAATATACCGGGCAGGGTATATCAAAATTATTTACTTTCTTTTCTGCTTTTCAATAATCAGATCAGGGTGATTAATGCTAATCCCATCTACAATACCGATACTGGTTCGATTAAATTTCTTATATACCCACAAATAACAAATCCATATTTCTATATAGTTGTAAAAAGGCATAATCTAAGTCTATGTTTCTGTTATGTTTTATTATGAGCAAGAATATGGTGCAAAAAATTAAGATCAATTGGCCTAACCATGATTGGCTGGTTTATTTATAGGCCGCTTTATCTGTATATTTTTTGGTACTTAAAGCGGCCTATTTTTTTTAATATAATTCGTCTAAAGTAATAACCTGGTCTATTAAACCAAGGCTATACTGGTTATGTTGCAAACCATAAGTGCTTATCAAAGCTATAAATAATTGCTTTTTTGTGCCAGTGGCTATTTTAAATATTTCTCTTTTTTCTCTCAACTTGTTAGCATATTCCTTTGTAAGTATAAATGTGCCGGTAGTAAATTTCATTTCGCAAATTGTAATGGCACGGTCTTCCCTATCTATTAACAAATCTATCTGAATGCCTTTAGCAGCCGTGGTTCCTCTTGCCATAAAACTACTTTCCGTACTGTACACTCCGGGTATCCCCAATGCTTTTTTAATACCCGTTATATGCTTAAGACAAAGGCTTTCAAAAGCATATCCACTCCAGGCAATATAATTGGCCGTTTTGGTAATTTGAAGCCAGATACCCGCCTTGTAATCCGTTTGCACTTTAATAAATTTTAAATAAAATAATGAGTATTCATCTGTTAACCTGTAAAGGGTTTCCCGGGACTTTTTGCCAAATGGTATATACGTACTGATAAAAGAAGATGTTTCCAGCTCCTGCAAAACTTTAGTTAAGCCACCCCCATTTGTGAATGGGCTAAGCTTAATAATTTCTGATCTTGTAAGGCCTTTCCATTTGCTGGCCAAGGCAGTAATTACAGCTATATGATTTTGATGATGCTCAAATAATGCCTCATACAAATTATTGAATTCATTACGAAGCAGGCCGGTTTTAGTAAAGCAAATCCTGCCAATATTCTGAATAGCGGTTTCTCCTGCAGCCACTGCATTCAGGTAATGGGGTATACCGCCCATTGCCATGTAGATTTGGGCCACCTGGTATTTATCCAGCGCAATTTTTTTACTTTTTAAAAACTCCTCTGTTTCAGATAAAGTAAAGGGTTCCAATTTAATTAATTGGGTTACCCGGTTATGCAGGCTTCCTTTTTGATTAACCACATGGTCCATCATCCATGATGCTGCAGAGCCACAAATAACCAGCACTACATTTGCAGTAGAAGCCCAGTTATTCCAGAAATAACCAAGCGCCTCTACAAAACCACTTTTTCTTGTGGCCAACCAAGGCAGTTCATCAAAAAAAATAACTTTTTTATACGGTGTTACTGTTTGCTGTAATTGTTGGGTTAATAATAAAAAAGCTTCTGCCCATGTGGCGGGTATCGTAAGCGTGCGTTTTTTTTTCTTGTTATACTCCTGAAGTTTTTGGGCAAAATTAAAAAGTTGTTCTTCTTTTAAACCATTCTGCATTCCCGTCATATAAAAAGATATTTGCCGGCTGCAAACATTCTTTATAAGATAGGTTTTACCTACCCGTCGTCTGCCTATAACCGCTATCATTTCTGATTCATGGCTTTGCATTGCACCCTTTAATAAACCAGTTTCTATTATTCTACCAATCATAATAGGTCGCTTTAAGTGGTACAAATATACCACTTAAAGCGACCTATTAAAATTAAATACTTATTTTTATAATGCTTTTGAACAACTTAAAATGACTGATTTTCTTAAAATAACAGGAAGGTTTTGTTATCCCCCAATAATCATCCACCACATTTCATTTACAATTTGTAACTATTCAGTTTCAAAAGTAGCGATTAGGTGCAAAGCATTTAACACGTTATTGCCATTTTTAATTGTAGTGTCAATAACAGACCTAAGTACTGCAAATATATTTGCGGATTGAAGATTTTTAAACTGTCCCGATATT
>JBBRFX010000074.1:0-18357 GCA_038241275.1 Chitinophagales bacterium | reverse complement strand
TTTCCAGCCCGCCGCCACAAAATTTAGTGTAATAATTTCCCCTGATGAACTCATCGCTAACCAGCACCTGCTTTTGTTCATTTATCAAAATGCCATATACCCTTACATTGAACATTGATTATTTTTTGGATGTTCTGAAATAGTAAAAAATAGCAAATCCCAAAATGATTAAAGAAATTAAGGAGGGTATCCAAAAAGCATGAGTTGAGTTCTGGAAAGGCAGCGGAACATTCATACCATAAATACTGGCAATTAATACCGGGATACTCAAAAAGATCGTTAAAGTACTGAGCCGTTTAAGTACCACGTTCTGATTATTACTAATGATGCTGGCAAATGCATCCATCGTACTTACCAATATATTGGTATAGGTTTGGGCCATTTCCAGGGCTTGAGATGTTTCAATAACAAGATCATCTAAAAAATCTTTTTCATCTTCATTTAATCCTAAAAAATTGGTCCTTGCTATTTTCATCATCAGCAGTTCGTTGCTTCGGAGTGCTGTAACAAAATACACCAGGCTTTTTTGTATGCGCATCAGTTGCAGCAGTTCTTCGTTTCTGTTTGAATCATATAAGCGATGCTCCAGTGCATTGCGCCGGTGATTGATCTCTTTAAGTTGATCCTGGAAATTGGTGGTAATTTTTTCAAAAATTTTAAGCACCATCATATTCATGTTGTCCGGCTGCCTGTTTTGAAAACTATTTAGAAATTTTTTGATGGCTTCATTCTCAAAAGAGTTTACTGTTACAATTTGTTTGGTAGTAAGGATAATACAAATAGGAATGGTAATGTAAAAGGCATCACTGTCATTAAAGGAATTATTTTCGGTAGGTGTTTTAATTACTATGAATTTTACATCGTCCTCAACCTCATACCTGCTTCGTTCGTCAATATCCAGTGAATCTTTTAAAAAGTCCAATGGAATTTCGAGCGCCCTGCTTAGTTCAGAAAATTCTTCCTGTTTTAAGGGAGGCAATACATTTACCCATGTGCCGGAAGTAGGTTTGTCTACCGCAATGGTTTTATTATTTTCTATTTTAAATGAATTGATCATGGTGCTAGTTCTATTTCTCCATTAAAAACAAATGTTGCCGGGCCACAAAGCCATATATCTATGAAATGATGATCGGATATTTTATTAAATTCCACACTTAGTTTTCCTCCATGTGTTTTTACTTCTACCCGGTTAAAACCTCTTTCGTTGTGAGCACTTACGAGGGAGGCTGCCGTAACACCCGTTCCGCAACTCAGGGTTTCATCTTCTACACCACGCTCATAGGTTCTTACAAATATGCTGTCTTCACCCGTACTTTCTACAAAATTTACATTTATCCCATCCGCTGCAAATGAATCGCTGTAACGGATATCCCTTCCGGCTTCTACCACATCCGTATTATCTAAATCATTTTGAAACTTTACGTAATGCGGCGATCCTGTATTGAGTACCACATGAGAGGAATGCTCTTCCACAGAATCTACATCTTTCATTTTAAGCCGGATAATATCATCTTCCATCTCTGCTTCATGCTCACCGTCAATGGCAATAAATTTATAGGAGAGTTTCCGAATGCCCATTTGGTAAGCAAATTTTACAAGGCATCTTCCGCCATTTCCGCACATCGTACTTTGATTGCCATCTGCATTGTAATAAATCATTTCAAAATCATATCCTGCTTTATCGTTAAGCAGCATTAGGCCATCTGCGCCAATGCCAAATCTTCTTTCGCAAATATGTTTTATTTGTTTGACGGTAAGTGAATCGTATGCATGATCCCTGTTATCAAGAATTACAAAGTCATTTCCGGTTCCCTGGTATTTATAAAATGCAATATTCATTGGTTAATGGATTTTGGAGTAATGCTGGTATAAAAATGGGTTTGTTTCACTTTACCTTTAGTTCAATAATCTCCAACGTTTTTTTAATAAGATTTTCTACAGCTGCGCCGCCATCATTACTGAATTCTTTAGTGATACGGTTGGCTACAATTGCACTTAAAGATAAGCAATGGTGCCCTAACACTTTCCCCATTCCATAGATAGCCGAGGTTTCCATTTCAAAATTGCTGATGCGGTGTTGACCAAAAGTAAAGCTGGTAAGCCTGTCTATAAGTTGTGGCTGCTTTAGTCCCATTCTTAATACACGGCCCTGGGGGCCATAAAAACCGGGGCAGGTTACAGTGATGCCCTGGTGAAAACCATCTACAAATTCTTTTAAAAGACTCACACCTGCTCCGGTAATATAGGGAGCAGTAATTCCCTGGTGAAGTTGTGTATGGGTATTAAAGGAGTGCAGCAATTGTTTTTCTTCTTCGTTGCTGCTATGCTGGTAAAAATTCATGAGGTTATCGAGGCCAAGGCCATGCGTACTTGCTACAAAACTATCCACCGGTATCTCTTGTTGCAAAGACCCGCATGTACCCACCCGGATGATATTTAGTGAAGTGAGTTTTTCTTTGATGGTTCTAGTTTCCAGGTCAATATTAACCAGGGCATCCAGTTCATTCATTACAATATCAATATTATCCGGCCCAATACCGGTACTGGTAACCGACAATCTTTTTTTACCTATATAACCCGTATGGGTAACAAATTCTCTATGTTGATTTTTAAATTCAATCCGATCAAAATATTTGCTCACTTCTTTTACACGATCAGGGTCGCCCACTGTAATAATCGTATCTGCAATCTCTTCGGGGCGGCAGTTTACATGATAAATGGCTCCCCTGTTATTGATAATTAATTCTGATGCGGCGATGATGCTCATAAAATTATTTTTTGAATGCCGAATTTCGTACATACTATTTACAATTTCTAATAAAAAATTCCCCTATTTTTGCAATCTCAATTTAAGATTCGAAATTAAAGTTTTGAAACAGACAGTTGTAAAAGGTCCTGTGGCCGAGTGGCTAGGCAAAGCTCTGCAAAAGCTTCTACAGCGGTTCGAATCCGCTCGGGACCTCTCAAAACAAAAGCCTGTAAGGATTTCCTTATAGGCTTTAATATTTTAAGTATATGAAATATAGCAAATGGATAGGGGTGGCTGCATGCATTTTATTAATAGCAGTTTGTTTTATGCCCTGGACTTATCATGCAGATGTACAAAAGAATTTTACTGGTTTTTTCTCAGAAAAGGAGGCTTATGGCAAACCGGGTAAATTTTTTGTTTTCTTTTCTGTTTGTGCTTTGGCATTGATTCTTTTACAAAAGATATGGGCACAGCGGGTACAGCTCTTTCTGTCGGGGGTGATGCTGGCGTATGCCATTAAAACCTATATATTGTATACTTCCTGCTATAATGCTTATTGCCCCGAAAAAAAAGCCGGCATCTTCCTTATGGTTGGCCTGACTGTAATCATATTTGCAACATCTTTATTTCCTGATATTAAAATTTCATCTGCAGAGAAAAATAAAAATTAATTAATAAAAAAAGGCCACTCCCGGGAGCAACCTTTTTAATTGTAAGTTTAAAACAATTTTATTTTTTTATCTCCTTTGCCCAGGCATCTTTTAAAGTAACCGTTCTGTTAAACACCAGTTTATCAGCAGCAGAATCTTTGTCTAAACAAAAATATCCCTTACGCAAAAACTGGTAACGGCCTTCTAAGGTTGCATTTTGTAAAGAAGGCTCCACAAATGCATTAATTACCTGCAAAGAATCGGGGTTGATATAATCTTTAAAATCTCCTTCTTCGCTGGAGGGGTTTTCTACTTTAAACAAACGGTCATATAAACGTACCTCTGCACTTATGGCCTGTGCTGCACTTACCCAATGGATGGTTCCCTTCACTTTTATTTCACTGGTATCGCTGCCACTTTTGCTTTCAGGAAAATAAGTACATTGAATTTCTATAACGGTTCCGTTTTCTGCCTTTATAAAATGATCACATCTTACAATATAGGCGCTCTTTAAACGCACCATTGCTCCTGGTGCCAGCCTAAACCATTTCTTAGCCGGCTCTTCCATAAAGTCTTCTCTCTCTATCCACAGTTCTTTACTAAATGGAATACTTCGGGTACCATACGCTTCATCAGGGCCATTCTCACTTATACATTCTTCGGTTTTACCTTCTTCATAATTAGTGATAACCAATCTTACCGGGTCTAATACAGCCATCACTCTCAGGGCTGTATTATTCAGGTCTTCCCTAAGGTAGAATTCTACCAAACTAAAGTCTACAATATTTTCTCTTTTGGCAATACCGATGCTGTCACAAAACTTACGGATACTTTGCGGAGTAAAACCCCTGCGGCGCATTCCGCTGATGGTAGGCATACGGGGATCGTCCCATCCTTTCACATGTTTATCATTTACAAGCTGCATTAATTTTCGTTTGCTCATTACCGTATAGGAAAGGTTTCTGCGGGCAAATTCATATTGATGAGATGGAAATATTTCAAGTTTCTCTATCAGCCAGTCATATAATTCACGATGAGGAATAAACTCCAGTGTGCAAATGGAGTGAGTGATATTTTCTATGCTATCGCTTTGCCCATGGGCAAAATCATACATAGGGTAGATACACCATTTATCCCCGGTTCTATGGTGGTGGGCGTGTTTGATGCGATATATTAATGGATCCCTCATGAGCATATTTACATGAGCCATATCGATTTTTGCACGAAGCGTTCTGCTGCCATCTTCAAATGAACCGTTTTTCATTTTCTCAAACAGATCCAGGTTTTCTTCCCTGCTGCGGTTGCGGTAAGTACTGTCTTTGCCCGGTTCAGTTGGTGAACCTTTAAGTGTAGCAATTTCTTCAGAAGTAGAATCGTCTACATAAGCCAGCCCTTTATTAATCAGGGTTACAGCGTATTCATATAATTCATCAAAATAATCAGATGCATACAATTCATTTTTCCATTCAAATCCAAGCCACCTGATATCTTCTTTAATACTATCTACATATTCTGTTTCCTCAGTTACAGGATTGGTATCATCAAACCTGAGATTGGTATAACCCGGATATTTTTTTGTTAGTCCAAAGTTGAGGCAAATTGCGGTAGCATGCCCCATGTGGAGGTACCCATTGGGTTCTGGTGGAAAACGGGTAACAATGGAAGTATATTTGCCAGTTGCCAGATCTGCTTCAATAATTTCTTCAATAAAATTCAGACTTTTTTCTTCGCTCATATTTTTTGGGATAAAGCACAAATTTACGACTTAGCATTTCATTAAATCGATTACATGCATTTAAAATAAAAAGCCTGTGAATGGTTTCACAGGCTTTTATAATTCGTTTTTTTATTATTATGCTCTGCCCATTCTCTTTAGGTAGGAGCCGTGAGAAATAATAGCCTGCGTCATTTTTTGATATTCATTGTATTTAACATTAAACTCCTGGCAGGTGTTTTTAATAATCTTGCTGATGGCCGGGTAGTGTACATGTGAAATTTTAGGAAACAGGTGATGCTCAATCTGGAAATTAAGTCCGCCAACCAACCATGAAATCAATTTGTTTTTGGTTGCAAAATTTGCAGTGGTTTCCAATTGATGTATGGCCCACTCATTTTCAATATCATTAGTTCCTGCTGTAGGGGTAGGAAAGGAAGTGTGCTCTACCGTATGTGCCAATTGAAATACGATACTAAGAATAAATCCTGCAAACATGCTCATGGCTAAAAATCCTACTATCCAATATACAAATCCAATCATATAAACAGGAAGGATAACCATCATAATAAGGTAGCCTACTTTAGCTATCCAAAATGCAAAATGATCGAACATGCTCATTTTTTTGATAGGAACCGAACCTACTTTTTTTGTAAAGTACTTTTTATAATCGGTCATAAAAACCCAAATGATCAACAACAATGTATATAGAAACCAAACATAAATATGCTGATAACGGTGTATTTTATATTTCTTCTGTGTTTCGCACATTCTCAACATTGGTTTGATCTCAATATCATCATCTATGCCATCAATATTGGTATAAGTGTGATGAATGATATTATGTTTGTTGTTCCACATAATACCACTGGCACCCAATGCATTTACAGAATAAGCAGCAATTTTATTCCACAGCTTACTTTTGCTAAAGCTGCCGTGTCCGCCATCATGCATTACATTAAAACCGATGGCAGCAGTTAATCCGCCCATTATTATACTTTCTATAAAAGCCACCCAACCTGCAGGGGTAAAAAATATCACATGCACATATAGTGCAACGTACAATGTCCAGAAAAGAATGGCTTTAAAGTAAAGGCTCCAGTTGCCTGTTGCCGATTTTTTATTTTCAACAAAATAATTATTCACCCTTTTTTTTAGTTCCTGGTGAAAACTTGAAACCTGTTGGTTTCTAAATTTTGGTGTTACAAATGTGCTCATATATTTTATTAAGTATTTTCTTTTATTAATGCGTCCAGTGAACTAAAGCCAATCATTTTTTCTGATGTAAAACCTTCTGCATATTTTACTCCTATCATTTTCCCAAACATTTTAGAGCGGTAAATAATACTCTCTAAAAAATCCGGAGTAGAAATATAGGTTTGCGGACCGTCTACATCAGGGTTGTGGAATTGGGTGGCGTAAGCTTTAATAGATTCCAGCTTTGATTCAAATACATCTGTAATGTCTATCACAAAATTTGGTTGTAAAAACCTATCCTGTATATAATGTAATACATACTTTGGTCTCCACGGTTTTTGTATTAAGCCATTCTCAAAAGTTTCTATTTTAATAAGTCCTGATAAAAAAGCCGCATCAGAAACCAGTTTGGCACTTTTGCCATGATCGGGATGCCTGTCTTCTCTTGCATTACACAAAATAATTTCGGGCTGATATTTTCTGATGGCCTCAATTACTTTTAACTGATGAGCCTCATCATTCTGCAAAAAACCGTCTACCATTTGAAGGTTTTCTCTAATATCGACTCCCAAAATTTTGGCAGCATCAGCAGCCTCTTTGCTTCGGGTTTCAGCCGTACCACGAGTACCTAATTCTCCTTGCGTTAAATCTACAATTCCTGTCTTTTTGCCCTTCTTTTTTTCTAACAATAATACCCCGGCACAACTCAATTCTACATCATCCGGGTGCACACCAATAGCCAGTACATCTAATTTCATATTATATCCTTTCTACTTATGGCCGCAAAGTACGATTTTAAGGCCAAATTATACGTAATGAACTGTCTACAAATTTTAAAAATTGTGGATAAGGAATCGGCTACATATCCATCATTTTTGCCATAGGTTTTTGTAAGTCCTGGTAACCATACATTCTCTGCACCTCTTTAACAAATTTTTCGATGAGCGCATCGTCATTTCGGGCATCATAAGTTTGCTTTAAATTACTGTTAAAGAAAAATGCCACTGTTTGATAAACCCTTGCATTAAAGCCACCTCTGTATTCTTTTATGATCTCATAACAATTATTGCCTGTTTCCCTGTTGATGAGTTTCATGAGTACTTTTCCCTGGTATATAGATAAATCGGTGAGGGGAGTAGTAAATTCTTTTTTCAATTCTTTTTCCCGGGACAGGATGTATTTTTTTCGCTGTTCTTTTATTGGCAAGTTTACAAGTTTGGCATTGATATCATTCATCACTATTCCTGCCCGCCTTGCAAAAGGATAAGTAACATAAACAGCATTGCGAAGCCGGTTATATTTAGCCCTGTCTTTTACCTGTGTGGGAGTGAGCTTTGAATAGAAAAAAATATTCTCTAATATTTTGGATTCAAGCGTATCGCCATTGTAAATAACAGCCTGTGTAATGATGGTATCATTTATTCCATATGATTGCGCCATCAATTTATTCCCCGGCAAAATAAAGCCAAAAAATAAAAGGATCGTTGTTATTTGAATGCTATAAAACTGCACAATTTTCATTAACGTAAAATTACAGTATATGGTTTATTCTTTAATACCTGCTGCCTGGTAAAGTAACCTTAAATAAGTGCTAAGCTTTTTTACCGATTTGATTTATAAATTAGCCCAATACTTTTCTATCGCCATTTACCAAACCCCTGCCGCACAAAAGCTATATGAAATTTCAGTCAGCACATCCCGATTCTATCGGGATGTGCTGACTGAAATTCCGTTTGGTATTATATCATAATAAACGATTGCATTTACCGGGCTATTGCTGCTTTGTAAAATAATAATATCCCCGAAAAATTTGGGGATATTATTATTTATACGATAGGTTTAATCTTTTACTAACTATTGGCAAAGAGGAACATATAAACCAATGCTACTGATATCAGGATTAGTGTAACAGCCGTTTGTGTTTTAGAGAATTTACCCCTTTGCACCATACTTACCATCATACCAATAGCCATTATAATAAGTCCCAGCCAAACAAGGTTTATATAAGGAAAAACAAATGTTTTAACTGTTACAAAATCTATCAGCCTGTCTGATTCTTTAATGCCTAATTTAATATTGTGATTGTCGCTTACCCCGGCAAACCTCAGGTATAGGTTTTGAGCATACAAAGTATCGTCAATGTGAACGAGGCCCAATGAATCTACTTCTATCAGGGGCATTGCCGCATATTTTACACTATCCTTACTTACCACAGTAATATCAGCCATTAAAGCAAGTTCATTGGGTTTGTAATTATAGCGTGCATTTACCGGATTTTTTTCTACTTTATTTAAAATAAGATAACCATTGTTATAATATGCAGTATCTCCCTCATGCATTTCCACTATTTTAAACTGAGCGGTATCTTCCAATGCCTCATCATTTAAAGCAAAAGAAATATAGGTATAAATATCCTTTGTAAAATATGATTTGGTATCCGGGTTACTGCTCATGTTGTTATCCTTCATGAGGTACACATCCGGGTAAACTACAAATTTTTCCTTTACATTTTTGGCGGCATCTTTTCTTTCAAAATTAAGCTGATAGAATTTTCTTCCTTTCTCATGCCCGGCAGAATCTTTAACATAAGTAACTTCATAGGTACCCATCCTGGTAGGTACATCCCGTATTAATGTAAGGTTTTCCCTGGGGTCATCTTTTTGTCTTGTCATAGGATCGGTTCCTGCGGCAAAATTTATCCCATTTACCATACTGCTGCTAATCACTTCCTTATTGCCCGAAGAAATAAGCATCCCTACCAGCATTAAAGCAAAACCGCCATGAGCTATGGAAGCGCCTCCACTTAATACATTTCCTTTTAAAACAGTCCATATATACATCGCATTGGCGATTACAGAATATATAGCTGCAAAAAGAGCAACATACACTGCACCTAAAAAACCAATGCCTTGTTTGAAATAAGTGATAGGATATATAATAACTATTACTGCAGTAACGATGGCAGCAATGAGGGTGGGCAATGCAATTTTCTTAAGCAGGTAAGCCCTGCCGGTAGTTTTATATTTTAAGTACTGTACAATAGCCGTTAATAAACCAATAATAATGGCAATGAGGGCTGCCACTTTATTATACGAAAACTCTACATCTTCCGGGGGTGCTATTTTGGTGCCGAATGCAAAATTAATTACAGGCACAGAGGTTTTAGCACTGATGAACATGGCAGTGAGAAAAAACACCAGGGAACCAATAAACATCCAAAATTCCCGTGAATTGGTATTTTCTTCCTTGTGAATGGCCGGTATTTTTTTATAATTAATAGCAAATAAAACGAGCGCTGGCACTAAAAAGGAAACAACAAATAATCCGATCATTACATTGATGGCTTTGCCGGCTTCTGTAAAAGAGTGAACAGAAGTATCGCCCAAAACACCTGTACGGGTAAGGAAAGTAGAGTAGAGTACAAAGCAAAAACTTAATATAGAAAATAAATAGGTTGCTCTTAAAGAATGACCGGTTGCTTTATAAACCACCATTGTGTGCAATCCTGCTATTAGGATAAGCCATGGCACCAGCGAAGCATTTTCTACCGGATCCCATGCCCAGTAGCCACCAAAACTCAATGATTCGTAGGCCCATTTACCACCCATCATGATACCCACACCTAGTACGCAGGCACTCATCAAAGTCCATGGAAGTGCGGATGATACCCATTCACCAAATCGTTTACTTTTTATTCCTCCATAAGCAAATCCAAATGGAATAATAGTTGAAGCAAAACCAAGGAACAATACTGGTGGGTGAATAACCATCCAATAATTGCGTAACAAAATATTTAAGCCCATACCATCTTTTATAAAAGAAAGATAATCGGGTTGGCTAAAAATAGGTGCATTTATTTCATTACGGGTAAGGGTAAATAAGCTGTTGCCAATTCGTACATCAAAAACATAAATCCCAAGAATCATCATTAATAAAAAGAACTGGGCCATATTTAATACCGTCATTACGTAAGGCTCCCAAATTCCCACCATGGCAGATTTTCTCTTAAGAATGATCAGGCTTCCAAATACACTGTGGCAAATTGTCCATAATAAAAAGCTTCCTTCCTGTCCTTCCCAAATACAGGCAAGCAGGTATTTGCTTTCCAGTTCCATAGATGCATGTTTGTAAGCATACATGTATTCGTATAAATGATTGGAGCATATATAAAATACAATGGCAAATACAGAAACAACGCCTATTACCTGTACAAAAAAAAGCCCGCGGGCATATTTAAGCCATAGGTTTTTTACCAGTGGGTCTGTTTTTGCGGAGGCTATAAAAAAAGTAATGGTTGCCAGCAGAGCGGCGATAAAAGATAATATAATAAAGAAATGACCTATCTGGCCAGGCAGTAAATGTTCTCCTATAAAATTCATTACAACAAAGTTGAGTTAGCAAAAATTAAAAGCTGGTAGTAGTTTCGTTCACACTTTTTTGAAGTTGTTCTTTATCGTCTTTGTATTTACTGGGGCATTTTAGCAAAATTTCTTTGCATTCAAAATGATCTGCCTCCATTTTTCCTTTCATAACGATGCGTTCGCTTTTCTCAAGATCGGTAGGTTTGCTGTTGCGGTATACAACTTTGGTTTGTCCTCCAAGGCTATCTACTGCAAAAAAAGTAAGGTAGTTGGGATTGTTTATAGGGTCATATTCTATGGGCTGGCTCTTATCTAATTTTGCTATAAGATGCACATACTTGCCTTGCTTTTGTTTGGCAGAGTTTACAGTATCATAAGTAGAAAAATCTACGGAGTAAGCCAAAAGGCCAACAATAACAGCAGCAATTCCTATCAGAATTATAATGTGGGTTTTTTTCATATTCTTTTGATTGTTTTTTATAGAACTTTTACTGATTTCAGCCTTCTTTGAATAAAGTCAATATTTTAATATGTATGAGTAACAAATTGCTGTAGCAATAGTTGACTGCAAAGTTAATTCAAAACAAGTTTGATATGGTATTTTAAAATTGATATTTATCATTCTATAAAATGTTTATTCTCATTTATATTTGCAAAAAAATAAAC
This sequence comes from Chitinophagales bacterium, assembly GCA_038241275.1. Taxonomy (GTDB): domain Bacteria; phylum Bacteroidota; class Bacteroidia; order Chitinophagales; family Chitinophagaceae; genus Ferruginibacter. Next base: position 7,020 of record JBBRFX010000074.1, on the reverse strand, counting down.
AAATTTTTAACATGCCCGATCTGTCTACATACGACCCCAATTCTGTTGGTAATCCCGATAACAATATTTTTGGCCTTCCAACAACAGAAGAGGACGCCCGCCTGGTAATATTGCCCGTTCCCTGGGAAGTAACGGTGAGCTACAATGCCGGTACTGCAAGAGCGCCAGAGCATATTTTAAATGCCAGCCTGCAGGTTGATTTATTTGACCCTGATTTTAAAGATGCATGGAAACAAGGTTTTTTTATGAGGCCTGTTGATAAAAAAGTGCTTACCAAAAGTGATTACCTGCGAAAAGAAGCAGAATTATACATTAACTATATTTCTCATGCAGAAATTGTAGCCGATAATAAGTTCATGTGCAAATCGCTAAAAGAGATTAATGCAGGAAGCCTTTTTTTAAATAACTGGGTATATGATCAAACAAAAGACATGATGGAAAGAGGCAAACTAGTGGGTTTGCTTGGCGGCGATCATAGTACTCCCTTTGGATATATCAAGGCAATAGCCGAAAGATATCCTGATTTTGGAATTCTGCAAATAGATGCACACTGCGACCTTAGGGATGCTTATGAAGGATTTATTTATTCTCATGCTTCCATAATGTTTAACGTTTTGAAGGAAATTGATTCTGTAAAAAAAATTGTACAGGTAGGTATCAGGGATTTTTGTGACGAGGAACTTGATTTTATTCAGAAAAGCGATGGCAAAATTGTTACGTTTTTTGATAAGGTTATTAAAGAACGTCAATATGAGGGAGAAACATGGAAAAGTATTGTGGATGATATTGTGGCACAATTACCAGAAAACATTTTCATCAGTTTTGATATAGATGGAATGGATCCAAAACTTTGTCCGCATACGGGAACGCCGGTGCCGGGCGGTTTTGAAACAGAACAGGTATTTTACCTGCTAAAAAAAGTAAAGGAGGCAGGCAAAAAAATTATAGGGTTTGATTTAAATGAAGTGGGTGTAAGCAACAATGAATGGGACGAAAATGTGGGTTCCAGGATATTATATAAATTGTGCAGCCTTATTATTACCACAAACCCTGTATGAGTGCACAATACAGCATAGAAATTCCCAATGAGAAATTGGCCACTTACCGGGTAGTAACTTTCATTATTGCTGTTATTAACCTGCTGGCATTTGGATATATTATTTTTTATACAAACGATGCGGCAATCTTAAGCACTTTATACATTGGGTTTATCTTAAGCCTGTTTGCCCTAATCCTTTTTTTTATTAAGCAGTACGGGCGCTTGTTTAAAAGTTTCAGGATAGAAATTGCTTTTATTATCAGTGGATGTATCTGGATGATTTCTGCCAACTATTTATTGGGATTTCTTTTATTGCTGTTTGCTTTTTTTGGATTAATAGCCAATAAAAAACCGGTTATTAATTTTACTAAAGAGCAAATTCAGTATCCTTCTTTTCCTGAAAAAATATTTTTATGGCCCGATGTAGATTTTGTTATTTTAAAAGATGATATTCTTACAATTGAATTGAAAAATAACCAGCTTTTTCAGTTTACCCTTCAGAAACAAGTAGCCAACGGTATTGATGCTGCGGCATTTAATCTTTTTTGTAATCAACAATTAACAAACCTTCAAAGCTAAGTCAAGCAGGCAAGCCGGTTTTTGCTACATAGGTAATGGGGTATAAAAATCTACTGCTCACAACCCGCCGCTTAAAATTTAAAAAACTAAATTTGCCGTTATGCAACAACTCATTCAATCGCCTTTTATTTTATATTCTGATGGCAATGGTAATATTTACGAAGATACCAGCCTTTATGTGACCGGCAGAAGTGGTTGGGATGCATTGCCGGTTCCATTGGATGAATGGATTGACTTACCCACCGGCGGCCAGTTATATGAACTGCCCGGCAGAAGGGGGATTGGTATTGATGTAGAATCAGGAGAAATGCGTATTTGTGAAATGGGTTGGGCGGTTGCTGCCTTTATACCTCCGGCTCACACCGGTTTGTATATGGCTGCTTACGAAACCAAACAGGATGCGCCTACACTGCCACTGTTTTGTTACACTGCAGCAGGATGGCTGGACGATAAAATTTATGTGCCCGCAGTAAGGATTGAAAAAGATATCAGGCAGGAAAGTGAAGGTTATGAAGATGATAAAATTGAAACAGGTGCCCTGAATTTGTTGGAGGCATATCCGCATAACCGGCTCATTCAACATTTAATGGAGAATTGCTGTATGACCTATACCTGTCCTGCGGCAAGAAATTTAGCATTGGGAAGATGGGAATGCCCTGTACCCACCTCGCCGGCATGTAATGCCAACTGTATTGGTTGTATCAGTTTTCAGCCGGTAGAAGAAAATATTGTAAGCACACAAGACCGGCTAACATTTAGACCCACGGCAGAAGAGATTGTAGAATTCACCGTGCCCCATATGGAAACAGCCCCGTTTCCTTTAATTAGTTTTGGCCAGGGTTGCGAGGGCGAACCATTATTGATGTGGGAAACGATCAGGGATGCTATTGTTGAAATAAGAAAACATACAGATAAAGGGAATATTAATATAAATACCAACGGCAGTAAACCAGATGCCGTAAAAGCATTGTGCGAAGCCGGGTTAAACAGTATGAGGGTGAGCCTCAATAGTGCCCGTGAACATATTTATACCCCATATTACAAACCTAATAATTACGTTTTTGCAGATTTAACTGAAAGCTTAAAAGTAGTCAGAAGTTTCGGCGGCTGGACGAGTTTAAACTATTTTGTGTTTCCCGGAATGACGGATAGTATAGAAGAATATGAAGCATTAAGAAAGCTGATAAGGGAAACTGATTTATGTATGATTCAATGGCGCAATTTTAATATTGATCCGGATTGGTACCTTGGCAAAATTGGCGTAACCGATACCGGCGAATGCATGGGAGTAAAACAAATGATGGAACTGATAAGAGAAGAATTTCCCAATCTTAAGTTTGGATATTTTAATCCATCTATGGAAAGGATCAAAGGAAACTTTGAAGAAGATTTTGCGCATTGATTTTTTTAAGGCGGGGTTTTGCTATGTTGGTCTGTCATACTTCAAAGCCGCATTTTGTTCAAAATTTTATTTTCTGTTGCAAAGTTCAATCAGGAGGGTTGCTGTTCTACAGGTCGTCAGTGTCACTTTGAGCTTTTAACTGGTCTTCGGTCCATATAAAATAACTTTTGTTTTTAAATTCAAACCAATTATTTCGGTATTCCCCGGAATTATCAATTACAAATTTAAATTCTCTGAATGGATGTTTTCTGTTTAGTGCGTTTATGAGTTTATCCTGAAGTTTTTCGTCAGAAACTTGTTCTGCAAATTCAGCCATCAGTTTAAAAGAATCGCTAGCTTCCATTGCATGTATTTCGTTATAGGCCATGAAGCTTTTGTCAAGTTTAGCAAGTTCTTCCTTCCATGAGCTTGTATCCATATCAAAATATCTGTCTGTATTTGGTACAAAAATTAATTCGCCTGATTTTTTGTGGTAGAAGGCCCGAAACCCACATTCAAGTTGTTCAGAAATTTCTTTTATTTGCTCTGTAGAAAATGTCAGCATAACATTTAATTTTTTCTATTATAAAAGTATAAAAATATTTTGTTCCGGCGGGCTGCCAAATACAATTTATTTTATACTAATATATTCCGCACAGTATAATAGTTAACACTCTAAAATTTGTCAAATTTTACAATGGAGCAATTGGGAGGGTATCTTTTTACGGCTTGGTTATCAGGAAGATTTTTAGCACTAAAGTTTATTTTTTTCTTCTGTTTTAATTTTTAGACTATTGGTTGTTAGTTTATCAGCCAGGCACAGAAGGAACTTCAATTTTCAGGTTTCCTGTTCCTTTATTAAATGTAATATTCAAATAAACTGTTCTTTCTTTTTTAGCAATTGAATTCAAGTATTCAAATTTGTCAATTCCCAAATTATCACTCAATTCATCATACAATTTGTCAATGTTGAATTCCTCAATTTCAATCTTCATACTTAAAGATATGTCTGAAAAAAACTTAAAGTCCACTACGTCTGCATACTTTGAAACAACACGCTGAATTTTATAAATTCCGGAGTGCCTATCGTCATTACTATATCCTGTCCAAAAAATATTCTCCATTAGTAAACTTTCAAATTATTATTTGTTTGGTTGTCGTCTGAGGAGACGAGGGTGAAACTACTCTTGCTTACTTTACTGTGTGTTGTCTTTTTTCTGTCTGCAATGTTTGTTGCAGTTGTCATTTGAAATATGTTGTCAAAAATATGATAATTAAATATGTCCAAAGCAACGAAAATATTATATGCATTAGCGTCTCAAATTTCTTTCCCTTCCAAAGGTCAGATGAATAACCAAAAAACTGAATGAATAGTCTAACAGTCCGGAATATACCAAGACCAAGGGATATTTTTTTTCCCAAATTAGTTTCTACTAATTCGCTTGAAGATGTCAGGCAAAGTATACCCATAAAAAATAAAGTCAATGCAATGAAAAATGTATGTACTCTCAGCCATCACAAAAAAAACAGGCTTCCTGCCTGTTTGTATCTCTTACTACTTCCACCGGCAACTCCATAACAGCCGGCACCAGAGGTTCCGTTCAACATCGCTTTCATTTCATGCCCGTTGGGCAAAACGAAAGCGATGTTATTGTGTGCAGCCCTGCTTCTCGGTCTGTCAACCTGCTTACTGTGTCCTATTACTTAGGGTGTGTTCCATAAGCGTAGTCACAAGGCAGGCTCTTTTGCAAGGTTGGCTTTTGTGTGTTGGCTTTGTGTGCCTTGCAAATGTGCCTGACTTGATGCGTTGGGTCAGGTCGCTGAACGTAATGTAAGTGCCTGTTTATATAAATTGCCGAAGCGGTCAATTTGTTTTGTCCAGCTAACAATGTCTGCATTTATCCAGTTGAGAATTTCTAAAATATTATTGTGGTTTGTCGCCAACGCAGTAAGGTCATTACAAATTGGTTCGTAATGAAAAATACGATTTCTGAATTTGCGAATATGATTGAGCTTGTAAGCAATTTTATCCCTGCGTTTGTCTACTGTGTCCGGCAAAGGGAAAGCATACATTAAAGGTTTCCAAAAGTCTTTGGCATATTGCTTATTGAAAAGCGAAGTCCAGAAACCAAAGGTTAATTCGGCAACTACTTTGTCGGCTGTCATTATGTTTTGTACTGTAAGAATTTTTCTTTTAGCAACATTAACCTGGTCGAATAATTCAGGTTGTTTAAACTGTGAAAACCAGTCAGCGGATTTATAGTGTATCCTGAAAGAATTATGTATAGAGTTTCGTAGCACTATTTCCAAATTGGAAAGCAGGGGATAAAGGGATTCAGAAATTTGAGTGTTAAGCCTATAATACTCAATGGCTTTTTCCTTGTCTGTGGGAAACAAGCTGTAATAAGTGCTGAGCCTTTTTTGCTGAAAGCAGTTTTTCTAAGTCGTTAATGTTCATCAAATGCCTTTAAAAGAGTTGTTGCAAATGTAGTTTAAAGGCGTATATTTGCAATGCGATACCCGGTAAATCCTCTCTCCCGCATGGGATGATGAAACCGGGTTTTAGTTTTCCCTACTTTAATTCCTCCTCAATCTATTTTAGTTTTTTCAGAATCCATTTTTTAGGCTAAAGAGTATAGGCGGTTTGATAAATATCCTTAATTGACTTCAAATTTTTATTGCTTATCCAGGCATTATTTTTCCTTCCAATTTTTATGTACTGCATACGAAAGATTAAAGCATAATGCTCCTTTTAGTTCCTCTGTATTTTGATATATTTCAGGATTGTAAAGTGCATAGTCTTTGAAGAAATTTAACCCAATCTGACAAACATTATAAGCCTCTGCGTATTTTTTTTGCCTCGTAAATATTTTTGATAATAGCAATTGATAAAAAGGCTTATTATACTGTACTCGATTGTGATTTATTAATCTATGGCATTTCAAACAACGGGCGTTTGTGAAAAACCCCTCTCATCAAATCAAATATACACACATTGTAAATAGCTTAAATGTAGGTTAGTATTTTTGTATAGAAAGCCATGTAATTTTTACAAGGAAACAACCGCCATCAAACTTATTTCACCACGCTTGACGATCAGGTTCACGTACGGTTTTGTGAGGAGCAGGGGGTGAAATTCCCCTTGCTTACCCGACTGTGCGTTCGCCCTTATTTATCAATAATGTAAGCCTGATGTTTTTGTAATCTGTCAACCTGTAATTTGAAAGAGGGTAGGAATGTTACGAGTTCTTCAATTTTACTTGTAAGACTATTTAATACAACAATAGCAACGGAATATTTGTCGAGGTTTTGTTGAAACATTAAGCTTTTATCGATAGTAAGTAAAATGTCAAAACTGTTTTCGACACAGTATGTCATTAACTTTCCATTTTTTATTCCACTCAATCCCAACTCTTTAACTGTAAAAACTTCGAATTCTTCCAAATGTTTTTTTAGGCGTTTGGTAACACACTCATCAAGCAAAATTTTCATTGAGAATATTTGTTGATGATTCAATTAATTTTTGTGACATTTCAAGCACTTTTATAACCTGGACTTTGGTAACTCCTTCAAAATCTTCAAGAAAAACTTCAATTGAATCCCCCGTCTCTAAATAATCAAATAGATTTTTAATTGGCACTCTTGTTCCAAAAAAGACGGGTGTTCCGCCTAAAATTTCGGGGTCAATATTTATTACTCGTCCATCCATGACTTTAAGTTTATGTTTTCCAAATTTAAGCAATTTTGGCGAACTAATAGACTGTTCGGTAGGGTGACGCACAACGATTGGGTATTGCTGCAGGCAGGGAATTCATTGCTGTGTCTGCCCCCAACCAATGATGAATAAAGATATAAAAGTAAAAGATAACAAACAAAGTTTCAGCGATGCTTGTCCCGCTGAAACCGAGGCTGATAGCGAACCGCAGCCGAAGATAACAACGTCATGCCCTGCTTGCAGCAATACCTTTGTTGTATGCCGTTTTTCTTCGCTTCTAGCTTCCGATTTTCCCGTATCTCTGGT
>JBBRFX010000073.1:0-18447 GCA_038241275.1 Chitinophagales bacterium | reverse complement strand
AACCATTGCCATTTTTGCAGGAGAAATTTCGCCTGTTAGTTTTGAATTGTATTATTTGATAACCAACCAGGATGAAAAGCTAATTGCAAAAGCAAAAACAGGAATGGTTTTTTTTGACTATGAACTAAAGAAAGTAACTGCTATTCCAGTAAAAATAAAAGAAATATTAGAATAAGATAATCGCTTGTTGCAGTTTTTTTAAAACCTAATTTGCGAATTTCCCACCGATAACTTTTATTTCCCTATGTTCCAATACCAGTCCATATCTTCCAGTTAGCTTCTGCCTGTAAAATAAGCATTTCGTAACCGTTTTTTATTGTGGCTCCTTTTCTAATCCCTTCTTTCAAAAATGGGGTTTCTGAAGGTTTATATACCAGGTCATAAAGGTAATGTTGCGAGGAAATATATTGATAAGGGATAGCTGGTTTTGCATCTTCATCCGGAAACATTCCTACCGGGGAACAATTGATGATAATAGTAAACTCTTTTAGTATTGTTTCGTCCAAATCAGTATAAGCAATAATGCCACTGCTTTTATCACCAGTTCTGGATACCAATTGAAAAAGTATGCCTAGTTTATTTAAAACGAATTGAACTGCTTTTGATGCACCTCCTGTTCCCAATATCAATGCTTTTAAATGACAGGATTGTAATAAAGGGGTAAATGATTTTTCAAATCCCAGCACATCTGTGTTAAATCCTTTTAATTTTCCATTACTAAACTGAATACAATTTACTGCAGCGATTTCTGTTGCTTCTGCACTTAATACATCTAAAAAAGGAATGACTGTTTGTTTATAGGGAATCGTAACTGCAAGACCTTTTAAAGATTTTTGAGATTGAATCAACCCCGGAAACTCATTTATATTTTCAAGCGGGAACAAGTCAAAAAAATAATCCTCCAGGCCTTCCGTTTCAAACTTATTGGTAAAATATGTTTTTGAAAACGAATGACCAAGAGGATAGCCTATCAACCCGAATAAATTCATTATTTGCTTTCTTTGTTTAGATATAGTTCAAAGGTATCGCCCCGAAGTCCAATCCGCATTGTTTCCAAAGCAATCATTTCTGATGGTGCAATATTACCCAGGTTTACATTACAGCCAATCAGTTCAAGAAAGTAAAGCTGTTGTGCCTTTTGTGGTGCTTCCCACAAAATTTTCTCTTCGGGTATTTGCGTAAGAATTTCCTGAACAAGCCCTTCTCTTACTTCACCAGTACCCCTGTAAATACCTACATTACCAGCTTCACGGGCTTCGGCTATTACGTAAGTGGAACCTGCATTCAATTCCGCTCTCATCAATTCTATCCATTTATAAGGCGGGATAATATGTGCCGCATCTTTACTGCCCACTTCACTTAACACTACACCATATTTAGTTAACTTTTCTATATAACCGCACTTTTCAGCATGAGGGATAGTGATGGATCCATCACTGACTTCCATATAACTGATGCCAAATTCTTTACAAACGTTTATATAATCTTCAAACTGGTTTCTTATTAGAAATGCTTCAAACAAAGTTCCGCCAAAATAAACCGGTATATCGTAGGAGCGATAAACCTCCAGTTTTTCTTTTAGGTTGGGTGTTACATAAGCAGTTCCAAAACCAAGTTTTACTACATCCACGTGCGGCGAGGCTGCACTCATAAAGTTTTTTGCTTCCTGCACACTCAGGCCTTTATCCATTACCATTGTAATGCCATGAGACCTTGGTTTTAAATTTCTTTCGGGAATTTGACTGAGGTTGAAATTCATATAAGAGTTGGTATTAAGAGTTACTATTTTAGAGGCCGCAAAGATATTCAATAGTAACAAATAATAACGCTAATTTTTATATAGAGAATGCAAAAAATTATCTGATTGATTTTTGCTTTTTATAACGGGCAATTATTTCAACTACCTGTTGATGTTGAAGTATAGATGGATTTAATTCAATAAATTTTTTAACCAGTTTGGGGTTTAGCGCCATGCCATTTTCCAATTGCAAAACTGCTTCCTTTATTTTGCCATCTGCAAATAAGAACATGCTTTTATAGAAAAAGAAAATAGGCTTTTCTTCTGTTTGTTCCAGGGCAAAGTCTGCATAATCTTTACCTTCTTCATACATTCCTGCCACAAACATGCATTTGAGCAATTCCATCCAGCCATTAATATTTTTTGGCCTCACTCTTACAACGTTTCCAAAATAGGTAATAGCTTCATCAATATTGTTCAGTTGCATATAACACTGTCCCAAAGCCAGATTATAATCAGGTTGCATGCGGTGAACCCGGGTTGCTATCTGCAGTTGCTTTATTGCACTTTGCCAGGCAGCTTCGTTCATATAAGTGCAGGCAATTTTATAATACAATTGGCTGTCTTCAGCATTTAAATGGCTGGCTTTTTTAAAGTTAAACCTTGCCTGCGAAAAATTATTAAGTTTATCGTAACAATGCCCAATTGCCTCATATATTACACTTTCCGGCCTCGCAAGCTCTAATACTTTTTCCAACTCTTCAATTGCATCTTTATATTTCCTGAGCCTAATATAGGCATCCCCCATATTTCTATAAGCATAATCAAACTTTTCATTGATGGCTACTGCGTATTTATAAGCATCTATAGATTTTTCATGCAATTTTATTCCCTGGTAAGCTGCTCCCAGGTTAAACCAGGCTAGTTCATTAAAAGGAAATTCTTCTATGATGCGTTGATGTATTTTTATACTTTCTTCATTTCGTCCGGTAAAATCTGTCCAGAAACAAATTTTATACAAAGCTTCTTCATTATTGGGGTCCAGTTTTAATATTTCTGTAAAGCAATCAAATACCTTTTCAAAATTTTCATAATCATCATATACATCTGCCAACTCAAAAAGAAGATCAAGTTTTTCATCACCGCTAAAATTTTCAATTGCTGCTTCTAAAACCTCTGCGGCTTTTTGCTGTTTATCCAAAGCCAGGTACACATCTGTTTTTAAAATATATAAAGTAGTGTCGGTACTATCCAAAAGTTCTGCTTCTTCCAGTACAAATAATGCCTCAGTATATTTTCTTAAAACGATTAATGCATTTGCTTTTAGAAAAAGTAAGGAAGCAGAATAAGGGTATTGCGAAATGGCAAATTCACATGCTTCAAGGGCTAAAGTAAATTGCTCCTTGTCTTCATAGTATTCTATAACACGTTCAAAGCCATCTTCTTCTATAAAAGAATTAGGCATACCCGTCTTAAGATTCGAATATTGTAGAAGGAGGGCTTTTAACTCTTCCCGATCTTGTCTATAGGGAAATTTACTCATAGTATAAGTAATAGGTTATGGTAATTTAGTAAATAAAAAAGTACCACCAACTTTTTAGCACATAAATTTTATAAAACTTAGTTTAAATAAATTGTATTTTTTTATGAAAGGCAACATTTCACCAAAATAAATGTTATATATTTGTAAATATCAATAAAAAAAATGAGTAAAATAACCAAAATAGTACTGCTTGTTGCCGTTCTCAATGGTATTTTGCTGACTGCATTTGCAGACAGAGGTATCGGTAAAAATAAGAAGAAAGTTTCTTTAAATATTTCAACCAACAACAGCAGTTTTTCAAAATCTCTTTCTTTTAACCTGAAATCGGGTTTAAAATACAGAGGCACTTTATTAAACAACATTGAAAACAGCAAAAATGCTGTTACATATAGTACATTAGTAACTTTTCAAAAAGGTAATACTATATATATTGTACCGCAGAAACAAAAAATGCTTGTGCCTGAAATAAAACAAGGCTACACGGGAATGAAATTGATTATAAAACCTAAATTATAAAAACCTCGATTGAGGTTTTTTTTATGTTATTTACTTTTTTTCAATTGTTGATTTTCCTCATATGTCATTACCCTGTAACCACTTTTAGGTGTATCAAATTTTGATTGCGAAACAGCATCATTACTCAATTTATTTAGCGTATACTTAAAATTTAAATTGCCAGATTGCAACTCATATTGAACAGGTAAACCTTGTAACTGACCAAAAGCATTGTTATACTTTTTATTGGAAATTACAATATCAGGATTAAAATAGACAGTGAATATTTTACCATCCTGCAGTGTTGCAGTAGCTTTTTTACAATTATAATCTCCTATTCTTACTACTTCATTTGAAATAACAAAATTTAGATTCTCATACAGTTTATTTTTTTCAGACCAGTTGCCTGCGTTCATAGAGATCATTAATTTTTGACCACTATATTCTTTTAAAATAAACCCGGCACCGGCCCCGTTATCAAAGACAGTAGTTTCGGTGCCAAGGGTACTTTTCATTTCAGTCCTGCTTAATGCAGGTTTAAGGTAAACTGTGAGTGTTGCTCCATTTAATGAATTGGCAACAGGAGTTTCAGATTTATCGGAACTTATAGAAATATCATATTGCAAACTACCTTCTCTAAGCTGCTTTTGGGCAATGGCTGAATTTGTGAATACCAGGAGTAAGAATACAGAAACAATTGTAATAATTGATTTCATAGTAGAATAAGTTATTTTGATAAAGATAATACAATCCCATGCCAATATGCAGATTCTGCAATGCACAAAAAAACCTGCACTGTTAATAGCTGCAGGTTTTAGTATATTTAACTAATCATTTATTTTTTTGTTGGTTTTTTCTTCATGTCCTGTATTTTTTTCTGGCTTTCCTGCATTGCTTCAATGCGCTCCTGCATTTTAGATTTTTTTACAGGTTTCTTCCTGTTCTCTATCATTTGCTCCATTATTTTATCATGGTTGATAATATACTTTTGAATTACTATTTGTAGTATTAAAGTAATAGTATTGGAAACTGTATAATACCAGGTAAGCGCTGATGGCAAAGTGTTGAATACACCCAGTAATAATACAGGGAAGATATAAGGCATATACTTCATTACAGGATTACTGTTATCCTGCATACTGCTCATGCTATAAATGGAAATAAGTAAACTTGTAAGAGTAGCTGTAATGGTAAATAAACTTACATGATCGCCATAAAAAGGAATAGTAAATGGCAGGTTATAAATAGAATCGTAAGCTGCAAGATCTGATGCCCACAAAAAGTTTTTTCCTCTCAAATCTATATTAGACTGAAAGAAGTAATAAAGAGACATAAATATGGGAATCTGTAAAACTGCTGGCAAACAACCCCCAAGAGGGCTTACCCCTGCACTACGCCACAATTTCATTTGCTCCATTCCAAACGCCTGCTGATCATCCTTGTATTTTGCTTTTAAAGCATCCACTTCAGGCTTCAACACTTTCATTTTGGCACCACTCAGGTAACTTTTATATAAGATAGGAGAAGTAATTAAACGAATCAATAATGTTAGCAGCAAAATAACCATTCCCATACTTGCTACATGCTTCTGTAAAAAATCGAATACCGGCAAAAGAAAATATCGGTTAATATATTTTACAAAAGCAAAAACACCACTACCATATGGAACGATATTTTCCATTTTGTTATCATATTTTTTAAGAATATTATAGTCACTTGGTCCATAGTAAAACTGCAATGCTACATTACCGGCATTGGCTGCTGGCAAAGTAAAAGTAGCATTGGTAACAGCCCTTGTAATATACCGGCTGCTATCCGAAGGTGCGACCCAGTTTACATTAGCAGAATTAAACTTATTTTTTGCTATAAGCCCGGTTGCAAAAAACTGCTGCTTTACTGCAATCCAGTCTACAGGTTTTTTAAATTTGATATCATCTCCACTGCCAACATATTCAAAATCATAATCCCCATTTTCGTTATAGGCTATATGTGTTTGTGTAAGTTCATATTTATGATCTTTCTCCACTTGCTCAGCCTCTGCCTGCCACAAAAAGTTAACGGTATTTTGAGTAAACAACTGATTAGCCCCTGTAAATGAAATGTTCAAATCCATCAAATAATCAGAAGGCCTGATGATATATTGGTGTATTAATTCTTTACCGGAAGAATCTTTGGAAGTAAAGACCAGGGTTTGTGATTTATCTGCATTGGTTACCAGTGGCTGGGCTATAAAAAAGAGATCATCTGTTTGAGAAGCACGGTTACCTGCTGTGTTAATGGCATAGGAAAATTTATTAAAACTTCCCTGCTGCAAAACAACGGGGCTACCATCTGCTTTTTTAAATTTATTTAAAACAACTTTTACTGGTTGTGCGCCCTTGTTACTAAATGTAACGGTCATTACCTCATTTTGCACCTGTACAAATTGTGCAGTTGCGGTTGCAGGTTCAAATCCGGTTTGCTGCTGTTGGGTTTGCTTAACAGAATCTGCTTTTGCAATATCAAGTTTCACAGCGTTTGTATCTACTGCTGGTTTTAATGCAGCAATAGAATCTGCAATACGCTTTTGCTCTCCTTCATAAGCCAGCCTGCTCTTACTGTTTATTACAAACATTGTAATAAGTAGGACTCCAATCAATCCAAAACCAATCAGGGTATTTCTATCCATTCCCATGCTTTATATTTTTGAGGTGGCAAAGGTAATTAAGTTTGTGTTTTGCCACATGTATAAAAAATAAATGCCCTTTTAGTAAGGGCATATATTTTATTAACGGTATTATATAATTATTTTTTGGCAGTAGCTGTTTTGGCTGCTGTTGCTTCTTCCTGTTTCAATTGACGTGTCATTGTTACAGAAGCAATAGGAATACGTGGCGAGTTCATTATTTCCATATTCTCTGCTACAATATCCTGAACCCTGATATTCGTATTTAATTCCAAAGTAGAAATATCCACTTCAATAAATTCTTTCAGGTATTTAGGCAATGTTTTCACCTTCACAGATTTCATTTTAGTAACCAGTTTACCACCGGCTTTTACACCTACAGCAGTTCCGATATATTTCAATGGAAGTGAAGCTATTACTTTTTTATCTTCTACTAATTCCAGAAAATCTACATGGATTAAAAAGTCACTTACCTTATCAAACTGCAGATCTTTTAAAATGCAACGATATGAGTTGCCATCTACGGTTACGTCTGCCAGCATAAATTCTGGAGTATATACGATACTTTTAAATGCAGATGCAGGTGCTGAAAAACTAATTTCAGATTTACCACCATAAATTACAGCTGGCACAAGTTGCTGAGAGCGAAGTAGGCGGGTGGCTTTTTTTCCGCTTTCGGTCCTCAGTTGTCCTTCGATTGTAATTGTTTTCATTATAAATATTTTTTTATGAGGCGCAAAGGTAGGGATTTTAGCTATAGCTTTTATTTGTTTTTCAAAGGCTTTTTAGCTCCCTCAGAACAGTAATAATTGTTAGATTTTATTATCAAAACAGCGTTATGCTTTATCTCCCAACTTGGCTCTTCCCCGTATAAACAAACTATTTATACTCTTGTTTTCATATGCATTTCTAATAGTAACAGCAAATAATTCGTCTGTAGATAATATTTTTATCTTATCGCAAATGGGTTTAATGGGAATAGTATCACATACAACCAGTTCATTAAGCACACTATTTTGAATATTTTCGTAAGCATTGCCACTTAGAACCGGGTGAGTACAAAATGCCCTTACACTTCTTGCCCCTTTTTCCATCATTAAGCCTGCGCTTTTAGTTAATGTTCCACCAGTATCACATATATCATCTATTAATACAATATCCCTGTCTGTAACGTCTCCTATTACTACCATGCTGGCAATTTCGTTGGCTCTTTTGCGGTGTTTATCGCAAATAACCATATCACACTCAAAAAAGGAAGCAACCTCTCTAATTCTGTTGGCACTGCCTACATCCGGTGCGGCAAAAGTTAGATTCTCCAGTTGAAGACTTTCAATATATGGAATAAAAATAGCAGAAGAGTCAAGGTGATCTACCGGTATATCGAAATACCCCTGTATCTGTGGTGCATGAAGATCCATTGTAATGATACGATCGGCTCCTGCCGCAGTAAGCATATTGGCCACCAATTTGCTTCCAATAGCCACCCTTGGGCGGTCTTTTCTGTCCTGTCTTGCATACCCATAATAAGGCATCACTACTATTACCTTATAGGCCGATGCCCGTTTGGCTGCATCAATCATCAGCAATAATTCCATCAGGTTATCGGATGGAGAAAATGTACTTTGTATTAGAAATACCGACTTCCCCCTGATACTTTCTTTAAACTCCACTCCTATTTCTCCATCACTAAATCTTTGAACATTTACTTTTCCTAAGGATTCTCCGAATTTTTTTGCTATTTTTTCGGCCAGGTATTGAGAACCGGTGCCCGAAAATAATTTTACATTCGATTTCATGTAGTAAATTATTGGTGGTTGGTTGAAAGTTTTGCGAAAATACAGTTAGTTTATAAGAATTAAAATTTGATTTTATGGAAATTCAAAAAAAGCAATCTTCGTCTATAAAAAACTGGTTGGCAGATGACAGGCCCCGGGAAAAGATGCAGGCAAAAGGAGCCGCTGCATTGAGCAATTCTGAGCTGCTTGCTATTCTTATTAATAATGGCAATAAAGAAAAATCGGCATTGGATATTGCCAAAGATGTACTGGCACTTGGCCAAAACAACCTGGATGAATTGGGCAAACTAACGCTAAAAAATTTACAAAAAATAAAAGGTATCGGAGCAGCAAAAGCCATAACAATTGCTGCTGCGCTGGAGTTGGGAAGAAGGCGCCATAGCAGCGATTTTCTTACCAAAACAGTGGTAAGAAGCAGTGGAGAAATTGCCAGTTATTTAAAAGTAGTTTTAAAAGACTATCCTCACGAAGTTTTTGCTGTGCTGTTTTTAAACAGGGCCAATAAAATTATCAGTTTTCAAATAATAAGCACAGGAGGATTAACTGGTACGGTAGCAGATCCAAGGGTTATTCTTAAAAAAGCGATTGAACAGGAAGCCACTTCCATTGTTTTAAGTCATAATCATCCATCTGGCAGTTTAAAGCCCAGCAGGGCCGATGAAGAACTTACCCAAAAGATAAGACTGGCAGCCACCTACCTTGATATAAAAGTGGTAGATCACATTATTGTGAGTGATGAGGGATACTTTAGTTTTGCTGACGAAGGATTGTTGTAAGTATCAGTTACTTTTCCTATTTTTTTTGAGTTCAAATATTATCCCGGCATTTAAAGTTTATGTATTAATCTTATCAAAAAAAGCAATCAGTTTTAATTCCAGGCTTTCAGAAGACATAGTATTCAAAATATCCAAGGCTGCTTTTTGTTCTTTAAAAATTTCTTTTAAATTTTTAGCTTTTGGTTTAATTTTTATAAAACTTTCTTTTGAAACCATATCCAGGTAATAATACTCACTCACTATTTCAAATTCTTTTACATTCGTTTGAGCTAAATCCATTGCTGCCGGCCGCATTTCTGCTATAAATGATTTATACAAATTATATTTTAACCCGTTGGTAAGCCTTTGCAGATAAAGCTTTTTTGAAGCATCAATTTTACTGGCATTAATAAAAAAGGCTGGCTCCGTAAATTTGCCATCATTGTCTACCTTAATATAAAAAGAATCCAATTCCTCCTGATTTAAGGCTACAATATCCTTTTTATTCTCTAACAATAAACTTGCCTGTTGGGTATAGGTATCAAACACAAGGGGCATATTTGCCCCATAACCGAGTGTAGTATATAAATCCACGACATTTTTACCTTTTAGCAGGTAAGAATTTCCTTTTACTTTATTGGCTCCTATTCGCTGAAATTCTTCCTGGTAAAACTGGTTGGCTGCTTTAGACCGCATATTAGATTGAAAAATCGTCATATCAGTCATCTGAGACTTAGCTGCAAAAGGTATCAGGCAGCAAAGGATCATAAAATTTATTAGTATGTATTTTATGCGAATCTGGTTCATGGGTAGATTTTTTAAATTTTAATAGATAAACATTCTTTAGAATAGAAGATTATTCCCTCCTGCAATAGAAAGTTAATCATTCTTTACAATAAAGAATTACATCAACCTGCAATTGAAAGTTAATTATTAATTACTTCAGAAAAATATCAGTATTGCCCGATTAGGCCTGTGCAGCAGGTCCGCCAAAATTAAAAGGAATTTCTACCGCTTCCATATCCTGTATTGTACCATTGGCCGTTTCAAATTTCTGCACATTCTCAATCATAGCTTTCATAAAACGTTTGGCATGAAAAGGAGTAAGTATTATCCTGCTTTTAACTTTACTTTTAGGTGCCCCTGGCATTACATTAACAAAATCTACCACAAATTCAGCATGACTATGAGTAATGATTGCAAGATTAGCATAAGTACCTTCTGATACTTCTTCCGAAATTTCAATGTTTAACTGATTAGCAGGTTCATTGGGATTATTCATATAAATAAATTTAATTAAAGACATAAAAAAAGGCTCCAGCAGGAGCCTTTTTTTATAATATATTTAAATTAAGGTCTTGGCTTTACATAAGTTAATGTATCAAAAAAGGCTCTTAACGGATTGTTGTTATAATTCCAGCAAACATAAATAGTTTTAGTTGCGGGATCAAACCTGCTGGGGAATGAACCTGGGCCTGTAAATAAAGTAATTACTGTAGCACCTCCATTATTTTTTACGGAAGCAACATTATTAGATACAGGATCAAAAGTAATTTCAGGAGCAATTGTATTTCCATACCAGCTTATTTGCCCAGGACCTACTCCTATAGGATGTCCAAAATCATCCGCATCTATCCAGAAAAAGGCTACTGAGCTTGCTCCTGTAGTAACCATATTCATTGGAACATCCGCATAAGGAAATGTAAATGGAGGCCTGTTATGATACCCATCCAAACTATACTCTCCATCATATTTATTTTTAGCACCTATAGTAGTAACATAAGTACCAAAATTTTCACTAATGATATAACCCGGCTTATCAACACTTCCAATTTTAAATCCTAAACCATAAGTTGTAGAAGGATCATAATTGAAAGCATTTGTTTTAATTTTTAATACTGTCTCTCTTGTTCCTTTAAGAATAACCACTTTTAAACTACCAACATAACTAAACAGGGATGTTGGAAGCCTTGCTGTCGTCTTTTTATTAGTAGTATCATATCCCAGTAATAAAGCAGCAGTAAAAGAGGTATCAATAGTAACAGTAATATCCTCCGAAGCCACTTCACGTGCAGCAAGACGCACAGTTAAAAATGGCACCTCTACGATGGCATCTTTAAAATCAACCGCTACTGAACGGTTATGTGCAGCATTGTTTATAATTCCTAATTCTATTACCTTAGGCACTCCGGCACCGTCAATATCGTGACCGATAATATCGTCATTGTATTTCTTGTCTTTGAGACACGAACCCAAGCTCAGTACGAATCCGGCTGCAAATAATACTTTTATGAATTTATTCATGTTATTAATTTTTAATTTTAAAAAAACAAAATTAACGATCCCAAAATATTGGTGAAGTAATAGGATTAGGATCATTTTCTGCGGCCACATTTGCAGGATTGTAATTGTATTCATTTTGTGGATACCTATACCTTAATGGAATATTGGCAGCTACACTTGGTGCAAGTGATTTTGGTACCGCAGGAAAACCTGTTCTTCTGTAATCTGCCCATGCATCAAAATTATTAATACCCACCAAACCCAGGTATTTTTGTGTGATGATCAATTTTATTTTCTCTGTATTACTTGCCCAATCTACAATAGGTAACCCATTAGCTAAATAAGCATTGGCTGTTGTTGTTGCATCGGTTACACCCAACCAGATAAATGATTCCCTTACTGCCTTTTCGTAAGCGGTTTGAGCACTACCGGCAATCCAGCCACGCTGAGTAGCTTCTGCCTGCATAAACAAACTTTCTACAGAAGTTAACAACCATTGATCCTGGGAAAAACTACGGGCCAATCCCGGACCACCCACTCCTGAAGAATTAGGAGATTTAGGGTTATCCGGATTAGGATCTACAAAACCATAATCATAACCAAAGTAAATATTACCTCCTAATGGCGTTTGGGCACGGTCAAAATAATACTGGAAACGCACATCCTGGTTATTTCTTAATAGCCCAAGAACATAGTTATTTGCCCTGTTATACCTGTCTAAAAATACACCACTTAAATCCTGTTCGTAAGTATCCCAAAAAGGATTTTGCTGACTTAATTTATCACTGTTTTGAGCTTTCACATAACCAGGATTCACTGCTGCTGTTTCACCTGCTCCCAAATAACCATCTGAAGTAACTTTTGCTAATTCTGTTGCAGGCGTTACCAATGTTGTTTGAGATAAACGAATCACTAATTTTAAACGTTGTGTATTTATAAATTTCTTCCACTTCGTTGCATTGCCTTTAAACATAATATCAGCATCAGCAATCCTTATATCTTTACCTGGCACAGCTTCATTAATAAGCACCAACGCCTGGTCTAATTGCAAAAACAAATCTTTATAGATATCTGGTCCTTTATCATAAGCAGGAGTAATGTTACCAACCAAATCGAAGGCTTTTGAATAAGGTACATTATTATAGGAATCAACAAGGTACATAAACCCAATTGTTTTCATGGTTTTAGCAATACCCTCATAAAACTTTTGACCAGACGCTTTGGCTTTTATTTCAATTACGTGGTAATCATAAAGATTGTTATACCAGTTAGCCCATGATGCCGCACCAAATCCGGTTGTAATGTTATAAGATTCCTCTTCGGTACTTGGTCCGTAGTCTCCGCCACGTGTCCAATATCCCATCCACCGGGCCACTGAAGCATAACCTGCTCCTACATAAGTACCTGTATTATGCAGGGCCAAAGGCAAAATAAGATCTGGAGTGATAGAAACTTCTGTGGGTGAATTGGGGTTGGTGTTTATATCCAGGTAACTTTTTTTACAGCCGGTAAGCACTGTAAACAAAAGAACTATTAAATAAATATATTTTTTCATACTTTAATTATTTTAATGTTTAAATACCTCTTATCTTTTAGAAAGTGGCAGTTACGTTAATACCTATTGTTCTGGTTGGCGGATTGATTTGTGAATTACTAACACCAGATGTGTTAGAATTACTAACACCAAAAGTGTTAGCCGCTGTAAAACTAAAGTCAGGATCAGTAAATTCATTAGATTTTGGAACCCATAAGAAAAGGTTTCTTGCGTTTAAAGTCACATTCAAGGCTTTCACTAAATTTTGTTTTGCAAAAATATTTGCAGGAAAATCGTAGCCTAAAGAAAGTTCGCGAATTCTCCAAGAATCAGCACTGATTAAAAAGTTGGAGTTTACTTGTCTGTAAACACCTGTATAAAAATTATTTACGTCTTCAATCATAACATTTGTATTGGGTACAAATTTTCCAGATCCATCATCATAAACGGAATTAGGAAAAACAAAACGCTCACGATGATTTTGTGCAGTAGCTGCAGAAACACCTGTCCAAGCCATAGCCGAACCAATATTTGCATAGGCATAATGCCCGCCTCTATATTCGCCTACTACCGAAAATGTTAAACCCCTGTAGCTAACTGATGGATTTAAACCAACAATCCATAAAGGCATTGTGCGTCCGTATTCCTGATTGTTTGGATTAACCTCTGGTAAACCAGATACCCTGTTAACTATAATACGACCCTGATCATCTCTTTTATAATCACTAGCCAAAAATACAAATGCAGGTTTTCCTACCAATGCATAGTTGGCTGCAGTAGTATAACCACCGGCAAATAACCTGTCAAGACCAGGGAAAATTGATTTCACTTCGCTAGTACCATACGTAGCATTTGTTTTAAAGTCTACTCTCACTTTACCCAAATTAACCAACGGAGTTAATTTAAGATCTAATTCAATACCCTTGTTTACAAATGATGCAGCATTAACCGTAGCAGAAGTATAACCGGTAGCGCTGGATACCTGAACAGGGATAATCTGATCAGTATTGTCTTGTGTGTATGCAGCTACTTCAATATTAATTCTGTTTTTAAGGAAACTCACTTCAAGACCAACCTCTTTACTTTCAATAAACTCAGGCTTTAAGTTTGCACTAAATGCTCTATTATTGGCAGTATAACCCGGTACTGTATACGGGAAACCAGAAGCAGTTCCAGAAAAGGTAGAAGCCAAAGAATAAGGAGCAACATCAGCATTGGCTGTTTTGTTCCATGAAGCTCTAAGTTTTAAGTAAGATAAATATTTTCCTTCTTTAAGTGAAGGGATTGCATCACTTAAAACCAATGAACCACTTACACCAGGATAGAAGAAACTGTTGTTATCAAGGCTAAATACAGATGCCCAGTCATTACGTCCGGTAATCTCCATATTTGCCCATCCTTTATAACTAATACCCAATAAACCATAAACAGACATAAGGCGGGTTTTTGAAACATTATTAGCACCAGTTGTTCCACCTACACCGTTGGATATATTAAATAATTGTGGAACTACTAGGTTAGAAGCTCCCACATTTGAAGTTTTTTCTTCAGACTCTCTTAAGTAATGTCCCGCAATTACGGTGAATTTAAAATCTTTAACTGATTTATTCCAGTTTGCAAATACTTCTGAAGAAATACGGCTGGTGCGTGAAAATCTTTCAGTTATTGCACCGGGAATCAAAGTATTTGTATTTACGTTGTTTGCAGGAACTGGATACAGTCCTTTTGAAGTGCTCTGCGCATTATTATTACGAAACGATCCTGCAATTCTCCATGTAAAACTTAAGGCACTGGATGCTTTAAAGTTTAAATCAAGGTTAGTCAATAAATCATCCGTTTTACCAACATTACGCCAATTATCAATGGCAATATAAGGGTTCAAACCATAATGGTTGAAATAAGTATCATAAGTAGCAAAGGGATTATTATTAAAATCCTTGTATGAAGTGATTGGCACATGAGCCGGTGTGTTAAAGATAAGATTCAACAAACCGTCATTTAAACCAACGTTATTAGCTGAATTGTAATCACCCATTGCAACATCATCAAAAACATTGTAGTTCTGCTGAATATAATTCACACTCATTCCTGCTTTAAACTTACCATAAGTTTTATCTGAGTTTAAACGGATACCTGTACGGCGATTTCTATCATCGGGTACAATACCTGTAATTTTAGCGTCCTGAAAGCTTAGGTAAAAATCTTTTACACCAAAAGAGATGTCAGTTTGATTAGTAACACCTGTATTAAAAAATTCTTTTCTTGAATTGTTAGCTTTATATGGTACCATTTGTTGTGTACCATTAGCAAGAGGAGATCCCAACTCAATCATTGAACCATCAAATGCTGGTCCCCATGACCAGTTTTCATATGGAATATATGATCCGGATCCACCACTTCCAAACTCAGTTTGAAATTTAGGGAAAAATGAAATAGAACTAAATTGAGTAGTTCTGCTTAAAGTAACAACTGGATTAACCCTGGTACCACCTCTTTTTGTAGTAACAACGATAACACCGTTACGTGCATCGGGACCATAAATAGCTGCACCTGAAGCACCTTTAAGAATGGTAACATCCTGAATATCCTGAGGATTGATAGATGAAAGGAAGTTTAATGAGGTTTGTACACCATCTAACAAAAGCATAGGATTGTTATTTCCTGTTAAAGAACGAATACCACGTAAGTTAATTTTCACATCTTCAAAAACGCCACTGTTAACAGTAGTAACATTCAAACCAGAAACTTTACCCTGTAAACCATTAGCTACGTTTACCGGGCTTGATTGAGTAAGTTCTGCATTGGTCACCTTAGCGGTTGCATATCCAAGATCTTTACGTTGTCTTTGGATACCTAAAGCAGTAACTACTACTTCCTGTAACTCGCCTTCTCCTCTTTCCAAGCTAATAGAGCCATCATTTCCAGAAGCGTTAGTTGTACTTGTATTGTAACCGGTTGCAGAGATTGTGAGGCCGCCATTACCTTTCATTTTAATGGTATAATTACCATTAGCATCAGCAATAACAACGTTTCTAGTGCCCGTTTCGGTAATAGTTGCAAATGAAATTGCAATACCTTTTTCATCCGATACTTTACCGGACACCACCCGGCCTTGACCAAATGCCAATACTCCGCAAAGCATCAGCATCGTGAACAGTGATAAAAATCTTCTCATGTGCGATTAATTGTGATTTGATGAATTGTAAAAATAAGGATATTTTATTAACGTCAATAAATTGTTAAATTTAATTGTCTAAAAATACCATTAGCATTTGAAATGACAAAAACAATGTTTAAAATGCTGCTTTAATTATTAAATATTGTTAAAACTTATACATCATTTGTAATTTTACTTCTGACCTGTGATTGTTTTCTATCTCATCCAGCCCTGATCCTACTCTATCTTTTTCAGGGTAAATAAACCTGGCCCACCTTACCCAAAGGGTGATTTTTTTGGTTAAATCAAAATTGACATTTGCATAAACTCTATAGCCCTTATCATAAAAAACGGGAATGCTGAAGCTATAAAGCACATCATTTTCATAAGCATATAACCTGCTGTTATAACCTTCGGTTTCAAAATACTGCAGGCGCATATTTCCTGAAAAACGCTTCATCAATGGCTTGTATAATACATCAGCAAAAATCAGGAAGCCTTGTTCGGCTGCCGGCCCTTTTTTATCAAACCAAACGATTTCTGCCCTACTTCTGATGGTGAATGCAGGATTGAGCTTATAACTCAAATGTGTTCTCCAATTTTTTCTTGGTTGTGCCACAACCGGGCTTAGGGTTTGTAAATCGGGGTTATAATTGATATATTTTGATTCCGTCTTATACCTTGTATAAATTTCAAATACCTTATTGGGTTTATAATTTAACTGCACCATATAATCTTTCCCTTCGCTTGGAGCATTTACCCTAAACCTGAGCCACGGAAACCTGTAAACATCTGCGTATGCATCAATTCTCCAATTATTATTGGGCCTTATGCTAATGCCGGTAAAAAATCCTTTTTCATTGGTAGGAAAAGTACCTTCTGTAAATGCATTGGTATAAAGTGATTGATATCCTTTTGAAATATTTCTATAAAAAAAGCTCATATCAATATTATTGGCTACACTCAACAACAATCCATTTACAAAAGCCGGATAGTTTTTATTTGTAATAGCGGCCTCACCAAAAAAATGCATATTTTTTAGTGTGTAACTATAGTCCGCACTATAATTACCAAATTTCTTTCCGGATAATGCGTAAAGGTTATAAGGATCGCTGGCTTTAATTAAAGGATATTTTAAATTAAACTGCACAGCATTTACCCCTACACGAAGCCGGTTTAGCCTATAAGAAAAATTTCCTCCAAAAGCCAACTGGCGCTGTGCACCCTTATCTTCTACTTCGCTTTGGGTACGATGTAGCCCGGAAGTTTGTAATGAAGAAATAAAATCATCCTGGCTATTGCTGGTATCTGCATTAAAGTTGGCATCTACTTTTCGCATAGAACCAAAAACAGTAGCCTGCCAGTTGTTCCTGCCTATAGTAATGCCGGCCCCCCTGTGGAAAAATATTTCACCTGCCGAATTATATGGCCTTAACACAGATGACTGACGTTTTACCGCCATTATATCGGGCCCTTTCTTAAAAGCCAAATTCATCCATTGAGTTAAGCCCTGTCCCATATTTACCGTAAAATCTCCTAATGCCAGCGACTTTACAATACCAGCATTTCTAACAAAAAAATGTGCTGAGTAAAAATCAAATCCCTGTTTTTGCGAACCCTTAAAAAATTCTTCCCCTGCATCTTTTTCTCCTACAAATCCATACTGCAACAGGTTTTTATACGTATACTTATACCTTACAAAAACCCTTTGCGGCGACCCCGGATAAAAGTTCTTTGCTGTACTGGAATCTAAAATATAACCTCTCGATTTTTCAAGGGTTTGAGATACCCTTACTAATATACTGTGATCTCCATTACGAAGCCTTTCGCCTATATCCTCTATTAAACCCTGGCTGTTGGAAACGGTTATAAAAGGCCGGATCTTTTGAATGGTGGCCAAATCCCAACCGGGTATGGCTTGCAGTTCATAAATACTAATCAGGTTGCCTAACACAGATCTATAGGCCAAAAAATTTTGTACCTGCATGGGCGACAGCATGCGTAGCTCTTTCAAAAAAAATTCATCAGCAGTATTAATATTTACAGGATTTTTTTGCAATTGATTTAGTTGTTGCAAATAGGAATCATCTTCTGTTTCTGCATCCTCACTATTTTCTGTAATATTTTCCAGTTGCTGCTCCACGGTTGTAGTGGTGGGAGGAGGTTCTACAGGTGGAACTTGTGCAAGCAAACTCACATAATTTATTAATAAAAGGCAAATGATGAAGATGATTTTTTTCATTCCTTATTACCCTTAAAATTTACAATTAATAAAATTCCCGGCGAAAACCCGAGCTGCGGATGATAGCTGCCGGAAACGTCTAAACGAAGATTTTTCCATCCCAGGCCAAGCCCGGCAAAGCCGCTGCCGGTTTCACTTATAAAGCCTGCCCTGGCAAAAAATTGTTTTAAAAATTGATATTGAATTCCTCCGGTTACATTCACGGCTTTATCTTCTTCTTTTATAATTTCGGCACTTAC
>JBBRFX010000072.1:0-18586 GCA_038241275.1 Chitinophagales bacterium | reverse complement strand
ATTACAATGTCTCCTTCGGCACCTTTGCGGGCCGCAGGGCCGTTAAGGCATACCACTCCACTTCCTCTTTTGCCTTTTATGATATAGGTTTCTATGCGTTCTCCATTGTTTACATTTACTACCTGTATTTTTTCATTTTCTATCAGGTTGGCAGCATCCATCAGGTTTTCGTCTAATGTGAGGCTTCCCACATAATTCAGATTAGCTTCTGTAATAACAGCACGGTGCACTTTTGATTTCAGTACTTCAATTAGCATTGTTTAAAATTTTTTGCAAATGTCTTATAATTTGGGTTAAAAAAAATCAAAAATTTATATTACTGCATCTGCCTGCTATTTAAAACCTGCTATTTTAATTGGTAATGGTTTATAATTAGTTGGCTTGTAAAATGACGCCACAAAAAAATGAGTAAATTGCTGCATGAATAAATTTTATTGGTTATTGATAACCCTTTTTATATGTTGCTCCTGCACATCTACCAACCCAAAAGAACCTCATGTAAAAATAGAAACAGGCCTGGGGACGATAGAAGTTGCATTGTATGCAGAGAAAGCGCCCAAAACGGTAGCAGCTTTTTTGGCTAATGTAGATGCCGGTGTATATAAAAATGGATCTTTTTACCGGGTATTAAAAAATGATAATGTACCGGAAGAATATAATACAGGCGTAATTCAGGGAGGCGTTTTTAACAGCATTGCAGGCAGGGCATTGCAATTAAAAGGAATTGAGCATGAATCGCCCAGGCAAACAGGCTTAACCCATAAAAGCGGCACCATCTCTATGGCCAGAACTACAGCGGGTTCTGCATCATCCGAATTTTTTATTTGTATTGGAGATCAAAAACAATTTGACAGCAGCAGCCGTGGTAATAATGATGGACTGGGGTATGCTGCTTTTGGTTTGGTAGTAAAAGGGATGGATGTGGTAATGAAAATTCAGAATAAAAAAAGTACCGGTGATCGTTTTGATGAGGATATCAGGATAGATTATATTAAAAGATTGTAAGTGTAAGATCCATTCTGTTATTTTAAAAAATAAAAAATGAAAATCGGGTGTTTAATATTTTTATGTGTAGTAATTGGGTTCTTGCAAAGTTGCAGCCCTTCAAAAAATGCTTCAGTATCTAAACCATTTAATGCATGGGATGTAAAGAGTACGGTTAAAATAAAGAAAAATGTACCGCCACGAATTATAGATGTAAAAAATGTAAGCGCAGAAGAACTCACCGTTTTTGCAGAAACACTTTTAGGAATACCATACCGCTATGGTTCGATGAATATAGAAAACGGCTTTGATTGTTCGGGATTCATTAATTATGTTTTTAATCATTTTAAAATTTCCGTTCCAAGAACTTCCGCAGATTTTACCAATGCTGGTAAAGAAGTAACTATCAGGGAAAGTAAAAAGGGAGATATTATTTTATTTACAGGTAGCGATGCTAAAGCCGGAATTGTGGGACACATGGGCATCATTACAGAAAATAAGAAAAATGGTTTTTGGTTTATTCATGCAGCTTCCGGCAAAGGAGTGATGATATCTTCTATGAACAATTATTTTTTTCCAAGATTTGTAAAAGTGATCAGACTTTTCCCTTAGGTTGATTGAAAATATTGTTCCGTGTTTCTTTAAACAATCAATATAAATAGATGTTATTTAGAATAGTTTAAACCTTTTTTATACTAAAACCGTAGGTAAAGTATGAAGTATGTAAAGGAATTTTTTTTGACACACATTCAAATGATCAGTGTAATTATGCTGCTGGTTATTTTAAATGCATGTGGCAAAGAGCCTGCTTCGCCAGCGCCAATCATTATACCTCCTCCGGTAGTTATAGATACCAACGCTAACCTCAAGACTTACCTTGCACTGGGAGACTCTTACACCATCGGTCAATCTGTTACTATTGACCAGCGATTTCCTGTTCAAACCAAGCTGCTGCTTGGCATGCAAGGCATACAAATGAAGCAGCCTGATATTATAGCAACCACAGGCTGGACAACCGGAAACCTTTTAAGCACTCTTTCAAATAATCCGCCATCTAATAATTATGATGTGGTAAGTTTACTCATTGGTGTAAACAATCAATACCAGGGCAGAAGCCAGGATGAATACAGGCTTCATTTTACTGACTTATTAAATAAAGCGGTTTCGTATGCAGGAGGCAGAAAAAACCGTGTTTTTGTTTTGTCTATTCCTGATTATAGTGTTACCCCTTTTGCACAAAACTCCGATACTGCAAGAATAGCAAGGGAGATAAATGAATTTAACCAGATCAATAAACAAATTACTACGTTGGCAGGAATTACATATCTTGATATTACCGCTATTTCCAGGGAAGCAAGTACAGATGCATCACTCACAGCATCGGATGGGTTACATCCTTCCGGCAAACAGTATGGCAGATGGGCTACATTGCTTAGTCCGCTAATGAAAGCAGTTTTGTAGTTGGGGTGAATGAAGTATGTAATTAGGTAAGTAGATCATATAATGTAAGTGAATGCATTAAATAATATAACTGGACTTGATTTATTGAGGTTAACCTAATTTACTTTTATTATAATGCAGGCACGCTTCTAACACGCAACGCTTTCTTTTATCATTTACATTTGCTTAAATATAAAAAAGACTTCTTTTACCCAGGGATTGTATTATGATAAGACTAGAATATTTTGAGCCAAAAGATTTTGCCCAGCTAATTGAATGGATAAACAGCGAAGAACTTATGACGAACTGGGCAGGGTCGCTTTTTAGTTTTCCGCTCACCCAAAAAAGTATGGATTGGTATCTTACCAAAACCAATAACCTTGAGTCATCCGATGCTTTTATTTATAAAGTAATAGATGTAAATACAGAAGAAACTGTAGGGCATATTTCTTTAGGAGGTATCAGCAGGAAAAACAGATCGGCACGTATCAGTCGGGTATTAATTGGCAGTAGTCAACACAAAGGAAAAGGATACTGCAGGGATATGGTGAGGGCTTTGTTGAAAATTGGATTCGAAGATTTAAAACTTCACCGCATAAGTTTAGGTGTATATGATTTTAATAAAGCTGCCTTAAAATGCTACCAGTCATCCGGGTTTTCAATCGAGGGAGTTTCACGGGAAATTCTTTTGCAGAATGATAAATGGTGGAGCCTCGTAGAAATGAGTATCCTGGAAGATGAATGGAGAAAAATAGTGCCATAAAAAAATGCCTGGCAATCACCAGGCATTTTTATTTTTAAATATTATTATTGTATAGGTTGTGATGGTGCTGGATACGCAACAGGAGCCACATATCTTTTTCCAAATACCAGGATGTTTGCACGGCCTTTTAAAATATTGCCTTTAGTGCGGTAACTAAAATCAATGCTGCGGATAGATTTTCCATCAGGTCCTAATTCAATATCACGACTGTATTGACCGGCAACTAATTCGTCGTCCATAACCGGATTCAGTTTATCTCCATTCTGATACACAATGTTCAATCCACTAAGATGAATATTTTTTTCCTCTACTAAAAACCTGATAGCGGTAAAACGATTACTGCTCATCACATCAATATTATCCCTGTCTCTTACAAAGTTTGCTTTGCTCTCTCCCAATAGTTCCCAGCCTTCTTCAATAGCAATACTTCTGCGGGTGCTGCTGCAGGAAATAGCAGTTAAGAGTGTTGTTGCCAAAAGAAGGAGGACTATAATTTTTTTATTGATAATCATATTCATAAATAATTTTTTGTAAAGGTAGCTAAAAATCGTTTTTAGCAATAAAGCACCTGTTAACAGGGGGAAACCCACATTTAGTCAATTTAAAATTGTATGACCCGCTGCATTTTTTCAATGATTGTATCTTTTATAAATATTCATAAAATCCATCTGTAATGATATGATTTTGAAGTTGAATAAATATTCTTAAACTACACCTGCCAGTTGTAAACTTCGTTTACCCACTTTTTTATATGCTACATTATTTACAATTGGGTTTTGATGAAGGATCAGCGACACACCCGGTTGTTTCCACCAATCGTTTTCCTGTAGTTTGGTTGCATGAATAATGCCAACTATCCAGTTGTTATTGGCTTCATTGTGCCATTCTTCAATCCATTCAAATTGATCTTTTTCTATTTTTTCGATATCGTCGGCACTTACAAAAATTTTCAGAAAGTAGTCGTTTGTTAGCGTTAATTTATTTGGCTGAAGGTATTTTTTGTATTCATATTTATAATCGTATCTCAGTGCTGCAATATCACTTAAAACTGCGGCTGCAGTGGGGTAGGCACCTGCACCCTTGCCTTTAAAAAAATGCTTATCTGCAAAACTGCTTTCAGTAATTAAGCCGTTAAATTCATTGGATACATTGGATAAATCATCACTGGCTTCTACAAACTGTGGTAAAACAAATGCAGCTAACTGTGTATCGTTTATTTTTTGTGCTGTGGCAATGAGTTTTATTTTAAGGTGTTTCTGTTGCGCAAGTTCTGCATCTGTTTTTTTAATGGCAGTAATACCATTATAAATGAAATCCTGTGGCGATGCTATGTTACCAAAAGCATGGGCAAGCAGGATGGTTAATTTATTGGCAGCATCATGACCTTCAATATCAAGCGATGGATTACTTTCTGCAAAGCCCAGTTGCTGGGCTTCTAATAATGCATCTTTAAAGGAAAGCCCATCTTCAAATATTTTTGTAAGTATATAATTGGTACTGCCGTTCACAATGCCTTTTACAGAAGAAAGTAAATCATTGTCGTAATATTCTTCCAGGTTGCGAATAATGGGGATACTGGCACAGCAGGAGCCTTCATATAAAAACGCCGTTTTGTATTCATGTTGCAGGTGCAATAATTCTTCCAAATGAGCAGCGATCATTTTTTTATTGGCACTCACTACAGCTTTGCCTTTTTGCAAAGCAGTTTTTACAATTTCGTAGGCAGCGTCGGCATCATCTATCAGTTCTATAATCACATTTATTTCCTCATCATCCAATAGTGCTGCTGCACTGGTTGTAAAATGTTCGGGTGGGATAGCCCTTTGTTTACCTGCATTTTTAATGCATATTTTTTTAATAGAGGCGTGTAATGCCGGCGTAGACTGCAATACATCATACAAGCCTTTTCCTACTACGCCAAAACCAAATAGGCCAAGGGTTAATTTTTTTGATACGGGTAATGTGGGTTGATTATTAATGGTGGACATGATTGATTTGATTAATATTTTTTAGTTACTTAATTTTTTAATTTGGTACAAGTAGCCTGCCCGGAGGTAGGAAAGCTACAAAACCAGGGTTGGCTATGCACGAATACCTGTAACCAAATTATTTTCTTTTGTAAAAAATTCATTGTTTTCAAGATGTATAAAAGCGCTTTTCAAATCTTCAATCAAATCTTCTGCTTCTTCCAAACCTACACTCAGTCGGATAAGACTATCTGCCACACCCGCAGCTCTTCTCTTTTCTGAAGGGATAGATTTGTGAGTCATATTGGCCGGGTGCGACACCAAACTTTTTATACCTCCAAGGCTTTCTGCCAGTTTAAAATATTGGGTAGATGTTACAAATTTGATAGCTGCATTTTCTGTATCATTTTTTAAAGTAAAAGAAACGATGCCTCCAAAACCTTTGCTTTGTTGTTTGGCAACAAGATGGTTTTTATGAGTGGGCAAACCGGGATAAAAAACTTTTTCTACGGCTGGATGTGTTGCTAAAAATTCGGCAACGGACTGAGCGTTGCGGCAATGTTGCTGTATGCGAAGATGAAGCGTTTCAATTCCCCGGATGACCAGCCAACTGTCGAATGGCCCAAGTATAGCACCGGTGGCATTTTGCAGGAACCTTATTTTTTCACCCAGCTCTTTTTCTTTGGCCACCACAATGCCGGCAATTAAATCGCTGTGACCACCCAGGTATTTGGTGGCGCTGTGTACCACCAAATCGGCCCCCAGCGCAAGTGGCTGTTGCAGGGCTGGAGATGCGAAAGTATTGTCTACACAAAGCAGGCAATTGTTTGCTTTGGCAATTGCAGAAATGGCTTGTATATCGCTTATCTTAAGCGTAGGGTTGGTGGGCGTTTCCAGCCAGATAAGTTTTGTATTGGGGCTGATGGCGTTCAATATATTTGCTACTTCCGTGGTATCTACATAGTTTACTTTGATACCGAATTTTTCATACACCTGTGTAAACAAACGAAAGGCGCCACCGTAAATATCATCTACAGCAAGTATCTCATCACCGGTTTTCAGCAATTTTACTACAGCATCTATAGCTGCCAATCCGCTTGCAAAAGCCGCAGCTACCTGGCCTTTTTCTAAAGTGGCTACCAGTGTTTCCAGTGCCTGCCGGGTGGGGTTGTTAGACCGGGCATAATCGTAACCCCGGTTTACGCCCGGTGCTTCCTGCTCAAATGTACTCGTTTGATAAATGGGTACACTCAGCGCTCCTGTTAAAGGGTCGGTAGGAATACTGTGGATGAGTTGTGTTGCGTTGCTCATAATTTTTTTGATTTGCGGTTGCAGCATTTTTTGAACTGCAGCCGGTGAAAAAATAAAATGTAAGCACTAACAAGAGGAATCCGTAGAAAATTATCGGAAGAGATTTTTTGTTGTAACCGCCTGCAGGGGTTCGCACAAAAAAAAGCTCATCCGATAAATCAGATGAGCTTTTAATATTGTAGAATATTTTAAGGCTATATATCTGACTTATCTCTCCCAACATTGCTGCTGAGATGGAATTGGCACCTTTCCTAAACCGAAGTTTAAGTAGGTTGTCAAGGCTTCATCGGGCCATTACCCTCTGCCTTTCTTGATAAGTGTCCCGATTGTAGTCGGGATGAAAAGAACTGACGCAAAGATATAAGTAGAAATATTTAACTGCCAAATAAATTTTTTAAAAAGCAGTAAAGCTATTTTTAGAAACCTTATAAAATACAGTGTTGTAAGGCGGTCAGGGTATTTATATTACCCAATATTTTTTTCAATCCATTCTTTTTGGGAAGAGGCAGATTGCTCAAAATCTATTTTTTTAGCTATTTTTTCCTGTCCATTTCTGATCGATTTGCTGATAAGAGAATGCTCTATAACTTCCTCTTCTTTTATCCCCATTTGTTTCATAAGTGCAATGATCTTATCGCCACCAAAGTATTTAAAAAGGGGCTCATCCAACGAATTATATACATCCAGTTTTTTTACATCCCAGTTTTTTACCAGTTCTTCTTCTTTTGCATATAAAGGAAAATGCTCAAGGAATACCGGTGTGTAATTGTTTATTTTGGCAGAATGCAGGTTTCTTACTTCTATAATCCTGTTTTCCGGAAGTTGATTATGGGTAAATGTTTCTCTAAACTCTTTTGCGGTTTGCGCAAACCACGCAATAAAAAGAATATTTTCATTTTCCCTGGCTAATGCAACACAGGCATTTTTCCTGGCCGCTGAACTGATATATGTTTTATCCGTAAAAATGATGACAGTTTTCTTTTTTTGAAACAAAGAGAATAACATAGGCTTTTTTTTGTATGTATAAATATATTGCAATTGCTTAAATAATTTTTAAAAACTACCTAACAATACCGGTTTACGATTGTTTGTATCTTTACCGCAAGGAGTAAAAAAATGGCTACAAAAAAGGCAACGACTGTTGCAAAAGAAGATATAGAAGAATTTATTGAAGTGTTTGGTGCCCGGGAGCACAACCTCAAAAATATTGATATAAAAATTCCAAAAAACAAACTGGTTGTTTTTACAGGCGTAAGTGGCAGCGGAAAATCTTCGCTGGCATTTGATACAATCTATAATGAAGGTCAACGCAGGTATATGGAAAGTTTCAGTGCATATGCCCGGCAGTTTGTAGGTGATATGGAACGGCCCGATGTAGATAAGATTACCGGTCTATCGCCTGTAATTTCAATTGAACAAAAAACGACCAATAAAAATCCCCGCAGTACGGTGGGGACTATTACAGAAATTTATGATTTTCTTCGTTTGTTGTATGCCCGTGTGGGAGAGGCTTACAGCTACAACACGGGCAAAAAAATGGTGAAGTTTAGTGAAGAAGAAATTGTACAGTCTGTCTACATAAAATTTAAAAACAAAAAAATCAGTTTGCTGGCACCACTTGTTCGGGGGCGAAAAGGGCATTACAGGGAATTGTTTGAAGATATTAGAAAAAAAGGTTTTTTAAAAGTAAGGGTGGATGGTGAAGTGCTGGATCTTACCGCCCGCATGCAGGTAGACCGGTATAAAATTCATGACATAGAAGTAGTGGTAGATCGCCTGCAGGTTACTGATGATATGAAATTTAGGCTTAGCCAGAGTGTACAAAAAACATTGGCTATGGGAAAAGATTTGTTATTTCTCCTTATAAATGACGATAACAAAGTAGTGCAATACAGCAAACAATTGATGTGTATTGATACCGGTATCAGTTATGAAGAACCGAGTCCCAATGCATTTTCATTTAACTCTCCTTATGGTGCATGCCCTACCTGCAAAGGGCTTGGCACAGTGTACCAGGTAAATATGGATGCAGTGATACCCGATACAAATGTGAGTGTGAAGAATGGTGGTATTGTGGCCCTGGGTGAAGAAAGAGAAGCTTATATTTTTAAACAGGTGCAGCAGCTTGCTAAGAAGCACAAAATTTCTTTAGACAAGCCCATTAAAGATTTGCCGGTAAAAGCTCTTAACATTTTATTGTATGGCAAAGAAGATGTAGTGGAAGAGGAGAACGCAGAGATAGAAATGGATGTACCACAGGAAGGATCTGTTTATTACGCTACAGAGTATGAAGGAATCGTAAATATGCTCAAACGTTGGTTTTCTTCGCCCAGCACTACAGAGGCAATGAGAGACTGGGTAGAGAAATATATGAAACTAAAATCCTGTGAAACTTGCGCAGGCACAAGGCTTCGCAAAGAAAGTCTTTGGTTTAAAGTAGATGAAAAAAATATTGCAGAGCTGAGTGAAAAGGATCTTGATCATTTATTGCTTTGGTTTGAAGGGATAGAAAAAAGACTGAGCGACAAACAAAATATTATTGCAAAAGATATTTTAAAAGAGATAAGAGAACGCTTAACTTTTATGTTGAATGTAGGTTTAACTTATCTCACTTTATACCGGCCTTCTAAAAGTTTGAGTGGTGGAGAGTACCAGCGGATAAGGCTGGCCACACAGATAGGTTCGCAATTACAGGGTATTACTTATATTTTAGATGAACCCAGTATTGGTCTTCATCAGAGAGATAATCAACGGTTGATAAAAGCTTTGCAAAATCTGCGGGATATTGGCAACAGTGTGTTAGTAGTAGAGCATGATAAAGATATCATGCTGGCAGCAGATTACCTGGTGGATATTGGCCCAAAGGCAGGCACGCATGGTGGTACTGTGGTAGCTGCGGGCACTCCTAAAGAAGTGTTGAAATCGGGCTCTGAAACATCTCTTTATTTGAGTGGAAAAAAAAGTATTCCTGTGCCTGATCAAATTAGAGAAGGCAATGGCAAGACTATTGAGTTAAAGGGTGCATCAGGTAATAATTTAAAAAAAGTAAATGTAAATTTTCCACTAGGGAAGTTAATCCTTGTAACAGGGGTGAGTGGCAGTGGCAAATCTACCTTGATAAATGAAACGCTTTATCCTTTATTGAGTCATTTCTGTTATGGATCAAAAGGAGAAGCACTGCCATATAAAAGTATTAAAGGGCTGGAAGAAATTGATAAGGTGATTGAGATAGACCAAAGCCCGATAGGAAGAACGCCGAGAAGCAATCCTGCTACTTACTGCGGATTTTTTACAGATATCAGAACATTGTTTTCTTTAGTACCCGAAGCTAAGATCAGGGGTTATACTGCAGGCCGTTTTTCTTTTAATGTAAAAGCAGGCCGGTGTGATGTGTGCGAGGGTGGAGGTATGCGGGTGATAGAGATGAATTTTTTGCCGGATGTGTATGTGCATTGCGAAAAATGTAATGGTAAAAGATATAACAGGGAAACACTTGAAATTCGTTACAAGGGAAAATCAATCAGTGATGTATTGGATATGACCGTAGATGAAGCGGTGGAATTCTTTAATGCAGTACCATTTATTTACAGAAAAATAAAAGTGTTGCAGGAAGTTGGTTTGGGTTATATCACACTGGGCCAAAGTGCTGTAACCCTTAGCGGGGGAGAGGCACAAAGAGTGAAACTGGCAACAGAACTGGGAAAGCGGGACACCGGTAAAACATTTTATATTTTAGATGAGCCCACTACAGGGCTACACTTTCAGGATATACAACACCTGTTGGATGTATTAAATAAACTGGTAGACAGGGGCAATACAGTTTTAGTGATAGAGCACAATATGGATATGATAAAAGTAGCAGATCACATCATTGATATTGGCCCCGAAGGTGGCAGTGGCGGAGGGATGGTTTTATATCAGGGTGCTCCAATAGGGTTGGTGGATATTAAAGAAAGTTTTACAGCAAAATATTTAAAAACAGAATTAAATTAATGGCAGAATCCTGTACATAAAAAAAACCATGGCTCGTATACCATGGTTTTTCATTAAGATTAGATTTAATCAACACTGTACATAAATAAGGCAAAGCATGTCAACGAAGTTAAATTTGTGGTTTCAGGGGTATTCATCGTATATGAATATACGTTGTTATCCAAATTTGGATGGGCTTCTGTTGTATACCTTGCACTTATAATCTAATTGTAAATAATTCTATTTTGATTTATGGATAATTTTCCGCTTGTTAGTTGAATATCTTTTTCAAAACATTGATAGAGATATTCACCTTTTTTAATTTAGGATAAAGTAAGAATGCTTTTTGTTTCGATTATTTTTTTCTCAGTCAGTTCGCCTGCAAAATCAAATAAATAAAATTCAACATTACTGTTTCTAACCGCTTTTATCTGCACATTAATTTTTCCATTGGTTGTTTTGGAAAAATATGTTATTGTTTTGCCTGCTGGACTGTTGTTGTAAACTTTTGCTTTGTAAAAAAATAACAACATCATTATACAGGCCAGTAAACTAAATTCCTTGTATAGTATTGTATTAAAAATTAAATCCCCGGTTCCTTGTATAGTATTGTATTAAAAATTAAATCCCCGGTTCCTTAATAGCTTTATTTAGTATTAATAGAAATGAGGGCATCTTGTTTGGCGTGCTGCATTTCTTTCCTGGTCACTGCCATAAATAGCACCTAATCTTACACCAAGTTTTAGCACTGTTGAAAAATAAGCATCCATATTTTTCGAATTACCTCTTTGTTCACCAGGTATCGTACGATTAGCAGGAGTGGTTAGTGAATTTGATTTGTCATAAATTTTTCTTGCAATTGCAGCATCCTGGGAAGATAAATAATTTTCAAAATAAATAGGGTCTATATATCTTGTACTTAAATCATCTATGTAATCGGTAAATGTTTTTCTGTATAAAAATTCTGTTCCTATATTAACCCTTTCACTAAGCTGATATTTTAAACCAAAGCCCATTGGGATATTCATCTGTGTGAGGCTATATGGTTCTCTATTTGGGTATTCTGTCATTCCCTGACCTTCTGTGCGTAAGGGTTGTAAGTCATACCATGTTTTCGTTCCATCAGCAGCAGTAAGGGACCCTTTTGGATTAAATTTAAAAATGCCAACACCAATAAGTCCGTATGGTTTTAATCTTGGATCATAGTCATCATATTTATTAAACATCATCAAGGGAAAAAATTCCAAAGCTGCATATGCTTCCCAAACATTGCTTTTAAAATCAAGATTACGCTCTTTTCTATAGGTCTCATGTTCGCCCTCTGTATTTATAATTTTGTCTTTTCCGGAAACATAAGTGATTTGGCCTGCCACCCGAAATCCTATCCAATCTGCAGGATAAATCGAAATGAAAGCACCTTTCATAATCTTGGTTTCTTCAAGGTTTAAATCTTTAAGAAAAGTGGTTCCCTTACCATAATTTCCACCAAGGTCACCTAAAAAGAATGTGGGACCAAAGTTTAATCCGGCTTCAATTTTTATTTTTTCATTTCCAAGAATAAAATGTTGGGAAGAAGATTTTGTAGTAAATAAAGCTATGCAAATTAGGGTCAGCATAAGCTTATACAGATAGTTAGGTAAATTTGGTTTCATCAGGAAAAGTTTTAAGTCTTTCTATAGTATAATTGGATATTGATTGCCCTGATCAGGCAACTTAAAACTAAAACGAAGACCCTAACAAAATATTGTATCCCGGATAAAATTATCTTATATGAAGCATGGATATATGGGGAATGCCATCTTCCAGATAGGGATCGCCGATGGGTTTAAAACCAAGCTCGCTGTAAAATTTGAGCAGGTATTGCTGGGCACCTATTTTAATAGCGGGGACATTATAAAGGGCATACGTTTTTTTAATGGCTTTTTGCATTAATGTTTTTCCATATCCGTCTTTGCGGTGAGCAGGATGAGTAACTACTCTCCCGATGCTTACATGATCTTCGTAAGATATTCCCAAAGGTAATATTCTGCAATAAGCTACCAATTGATTGTGCAGCCAGCCGCAAAGATGATGGGATGCAAGGTCTTTACCATCTGCATCCAGGTACACACAGTTTTGTTCTACCACAAAAACTTCACTGCGCAGTTTAAGGATGCAGTATAATTCTGTAACAGTAAGTTCTTCAAATTTTTTACAAATCCAAACCGGTTGGTTCATAATAAGGAAGTATTATTCATTTTAAATAACATCACCGCAGCAATGCCGTCCGCTCTTTTTTTTGCCAGTTCTGAAACAGGGCCTTCATACATTGCATCTAAAGTATTATTGAATAAAAGCAGCCAGGCATCAAAATGTTTTTTTTGTAATGGAAAGATATTGTTCAGATGGTAATGAGCTTCCATAGCATTCTTTTTATAAACAGGATTATCCAATAAAATTGTTTCCCAAAAATCGGTGATAAGTGGAATATGATGATCCCAATCCATCTTAACAACGTCTGTAAAAATAATTCCAATCGTTTCATCCTGTTTTACTTTTTCATAAAAGGAACGGATAAATAATTCAATATCTTCTCTGCTGTTAATATCTCTTCTGTCTTCCATAATTATTGATAATCATTTTAAGCTTATTTTTTAATAACTGTATTTTTCTTTCCATCTTTCTTTTAAAAACTTTCTCAGTTCCTCCTCCCTGGCATTTTTTTGAGGAGAATAAAAAACCCTTCCGTCCAGTTCAACAGGCAGAAATTGTTGCAGTACGAAGTTGTTTTCAAAGTTGTGTGCATACTGGTAATTTTTACCATAATCCATTTGCTTCACCAGTTTGGTGGGCGCATTGCGCAGGTGCAGCGGAACGGGCAGGTCTCCTGATTTTCTTACGGCATCCAATGCATCATTTATCGCCATATACGAGGCATTGCTTTTGGCAGAAGTAGCCAGGTAAATGGCACATTGCGACAGGATGATCCTGCTTTCAGGATATCCAATCATGTTTACTGCCTGAAATGTATTGGTGGCCAGCAATAATGCATTGGGGTTGGCATTGCCGATATCTTCACTGGCAAAGATGAGCATTCGGCGGGCAATAAATTTTACGTCTTCGCCAGCCTCAATCATCCGTGCCAGCCAGTACACGGCTCCGTTAGGATCGCTGCCACGCATACTTTTTATAAAGGCAGAAATGATATCGTAATGTTGTTCTCCTTTTTTATCATAAAGGGCAATACGTTGTTGGGCAATTTGCATCACCATTTCGTCTGTAATAGCAGCCCCCCCGCCCCCCGAAGGGGGGATTTGCGACGGCTCCATAGTGCTCGCTTTCTTCAATTTCTTCGAATCTGAAGCCCCTCCTTGGGAGGGGTTGGGGGAGGCTTCTACTACCAACTCCAGCAAATTCAATAGCTTTCTGGCGTCACCACCAGATATTCTGATGAGGGCTTCTGTTTCTTTTAAGACAATATTTTTCTCTTTTAAAATTTCATCACTAGCAAGCGCATGCTGCAGTAAATGCACGAGGTCATTTTTATCCAGCGCTTTTAAAATATAAACCTGGCAGCGGCTGAGCAATGCACTGTTTACTTCAAAAGAGGGGTTTTCTGTAGTAGCTCCTATCAATGTGACGATGCCTTTTTCTACGGCACCGAGCAGTGCATCCTGCTGGCCTTTATTAAACCGATGTATCTCATCAATAAAAAGGATAGCTCCACTTTTGGTTTTGGCTTCCTCAATAATTTCTCTCACTTCTTTTACTCCGGCAGAAATAGCACTGAGCTGGTAAAAAGGTTGTTGTAAGCTGTGTGCAATAATATTGGCAATGGTGGTTTTGCCCACACCGGGCGGCCCCCAAAGAATCATAGAAGGAATCTTGCCATTTTCGATGGCGGTGCGAAGTATGCTGCCTTTTCCTGTAAGCTGCTGCTGCCCCGATAATTCATCAAGTGTATTGGGGCGCATTCTTTCTGCAAGCGGGGGAATGTTCATACCGCAAAGTTACAACGGGTATTGTTATTGACGGTTGTACTTTTCTAATGAAGGAATAATATCATACAAAAGAACAGGTTTTTGTTCATCGTTTATGTTTATTACAATTGTATACCCTTGTGCACCTCCTGCAGGTATTAATGCATTAATTAATCTTTGCTGATCACTTTCCAATCGTTGCCCTGTTTCTTCGTTCCATATTTCTTTGCTTGTGAGGCAACCCATGGTGGGCGTTAATGGAAAATAAGGTTGCGAAGTATAATAAGACGGATTAATGGTGGTGCCATGAATAATTATTTCTGTGCGGCCTGCTTTGCCCGCATAGTAACTTTGGTACAGGGGATAATAATCTTTTAATTCTTTTGGAAGCAGGTTGCGGTAATACTGAATGTTCCAGGTTGTGTCTGTAATGGCAGAATCTGCGTAAAAATGTTTTGCATTTTTTTCAAAAGGCATTGTAAGCTGTACGTTTACCGTAGGCCCTATAAATCCATTGGAAGAAACATCATACCCTTTCATTCTAAAAATCCCTTCCGGAGTGTTACCGTTGGTTAAATAACCGGGAAGACTGCTGCTGCTGCGGGCCAGTTGTGGTACGGAGAAATATAAACCATTGCTGTCTTTTATAAAATTGCCCCTGGCATCTCTCACCATTACCAGGCCGGGATAGTTCCTGTTTTTTCTTTGAAAACTAAATACCAATACATGGCCTGGCAGAAAATCTTTTTTTAATAATCCTTCGATGGATATAGGCGAAACTGGTTTTTTAAAATTTTCTACCTGGTAAAGCAATTGTTGCAGGATGGGATTATCCGGTTCTAATGCTAATTGCTGTTTTGTTTTTACCGAAAGAAAATTTACATCTTCATCAGCATGGTCACTGTTTAAAATATAGACAGCACACATGGCAAAAATTTTGGCATTGCTGGTTTGCATCAGCAATAATTTTACGGCATTATAATATTTTCCAGGATAGTTGCCATAAAATAACTCTAGTGCAGCTCTTTGAAAGTTTTCTGACCTGGCATGCATTTTTTCTGCAACGGTATCCATTCTTCCGGCAATCCATGCAGATTTGTATTGTAATAATTCCAGTGCCCAAAAAGCACCCTGCCAATCTTCTTCTGTTGAATCTGTTAATGGAAGAGCCAGGTTTTTATTGATGCTGTTGTGTACAAGATTGCTGTACATTTTTTCACGGTTGGATTTTAAAGTACTCTTAAAATATAACTGACCAAAACCTGTTGCAGATAATAATCCAAAAAATATGAATAGTAAAATTGCCTTCATTTCTTTATATAGATAATTTAAATTTTATTAAAGTTACTGCAACTCTTGTGAAAGTAATGTTACGGTGCTACGGAAGATGAATGGATAAAAATGCCTGAATTTTACTGTATGCGTCGGAGTAAGTTGCGTTGTCCCAGTCGCCATGGCCGGCATTGGGATATAATATATACTGGTTGATAATTCCTGCAGCATTTAATTTATTCTGAACTGCCACAGATTGCTGAGGCGATACCAACGGGTCTATACCTCCATGTAATAAAATAGTAGGCATTGCAGCAGTGCTGGTTATAAAATTTATGGGGCTTGAATTGCTGTAAAGTAAAGGATCCTGCGTAGGTGTT
This sequence comes from Chitinophagales bacterium, assembly GCA_038241275.1. Taxonomy (GTDB): domain Bacteria; phylum Bacteroidota; class Bacteroidia; order Chitinophagales; family Chitinophagaceae; genus Ferruginibacter. The sequence continues at coordinate 2,538 of JBBRFX010000072.1, read as the reverse complement.
TTGCCTACAGCCTGTGCCAGCAATGCCGATATCAGCACATTGCCACCCACAGGATTATTATACATTTGAGCCAAATCGCCAATACCAAATAAAGAAACGACTGCTTTTGCTTTTACGGGGCTGATGTATTTGTAAGCCTGCAACATAGCCAGATGTGCACCGGCACTGGCACCAGCCAAAACAAACTGATCGGATATTCCGTATTCATTTCTTTTAGCAAAAATAAATTCCACTGCTGCTTTTACATCCATTTCCTGGGCTGGAAAAAGAAAATTTGGTGTTGCAGACAGACGGTAATTGATATTAAAAATGGCGTAACCGGGCAATCTTCTTTTTAATGTATCAACAGTAGGTAAAAACAATGGGTCATTTTTATCGCCTGTGGTCCAGCCACCACCGTGTATCAAAACCATCACTTTGGTAATAGATGTATTTCTGTTTGCCGGCAGGTAAACGTCCATCATCTGCGCTGCATTGCTGCCATACGCTACGTTTAGCATCGTTTTGGCCGTAACAGTTGTTGCACCATTGTCATTGCTGTTTTCTTTGCTGCAGGATATAAAGCCTATAGTTATAAACAGGAATAAACAATGTTTTAAATACTTCATAAGTTTAAATTAGGCAGAAAAGATACTATCAAATTTTCACTCTCAAATCTTAAAATATTTATAATAGATATTTTTTACCGGGCAGTATTAGATACATGGTAATTATTTATTTGAAACAATTTTGTTTCAAACAACTTTGTTTCAAACAAAATTGTTTTATATTTGAACAAAAAATAGAACAATGGGCAGGCCTTTTAAATACGGAAAACTGGCAGATGAGGATTATTATACCAACCGGGAAGCAGAAAGCAAATGGTTGGAAATGCAGGTAAATGCGGGTATTAACTGTATGCTTATATCGCCACGCCGCTGGGGAAAATCATCCTTGGTGCTGCATACATCTAAAAGAATGAAACGAAAGAATAAGCAATTGGTTTTTTGTTTTATTGATTTATACAATGTGCGCAACGAGCAGGAATTCCTGGAACTGTTTTCTACAGCGGTAATAAAAGCCACATCCAACTCTTTTGAAGAAGCTGTAAAAAATGTAAAAAACATTTTTAAGCAGTTAATCCCATCCGTAAATATCAATCCCGATCCTGCCAGTGAAATTGAACTGAGTTTTAACTGGAAGGAGTTAAAGAAAAACTTTGCAGAAGTATTAAACCTCCCTGAGAAACTGGCAAAGCAAAAAGGAATAGAAATAGTGTTATGTATTGACGAATTTCAGAACCTTAGTTTTTTGGATGATGGCATAGGGTTTCAAAAAAAACTAAGAGCACACTGGCAAACACATCAAAAAGTAACCTACCTCTTGTACGGCAGCAGGCGTCATTTAATGATGGATTTTTTTACAAAGAGCAGTATGCCATTTTATAAGTTTGGAGAAATTTTATTCTTAGAAAAAATTAAACTGCCTCACTGGATAGAATTTATTGCTGCAAGATTTGCGGCTACCGGTAAACAAATTTCAGAGCCTCTGGCAGAAGATATAGCCACGCTTATGCAAAACCATCCTTATTTTGTGCAACAATATGCACAGGCTGTGTGGCAAAACACCACAAAAAAAGCTACCAGGGCAAGCCTTGATACAGCATTGGAAGATTTGCTGGATCAATATAGCATCCTTTACCAAAAAGAAGCTGACATGCTAACTAATTATCAGCTTAATTTTTTAAAAGTATTATGCAATAAAGAAACGGCATTTACCAGCCAGCAGGTGCTGCAGCAATACAACCTGGGAACCAGTACCAATGTATCCCGGATAAAAACGGCTTTAGAAAACCGGGAGATTATAGATATACTGGGCAAACAGGTAAACTTTAATGATCCTATGTTTGAAATATGGTTGAAGAAAAGATATTTTAAATTGGCAGGATTTGTTTAGTCTTCTTTAAAAATAAGCCGAATCTGTCTTTTTTATAGCATAATGTATTTAGTTCGCAAATGCTTGCCCCATTGGGGCAACAGCTTTGTAGAAAAATAATATAACGGTTATATTTGCTCAGTAGAAGCAATACATTTTTTATTAAATTGGATTAGAAGTTTTGTTCCTAAGGAGCAAATGGACATTACAGATTGAGATGCGATATAAACAATTAATATTCTGTTTGAGTAATAGCTTAAGAAAAGATATTTTAAACTGGCGGGATCTGTTTAGTCTTCTTTAAAAATAAACCGAATCTGTCTTTTTTATAGCATGATGTATTTAGTTCGCAAATGCTTGCCCCATCGGGGCAACAGCTTTGTAGAAAAATAATATAACGGTTATATTTGCTCCATAGGAGCAATACATTTTTTTGAATTGGATTTGAAGTTTTGCTCCTAAGGAGCAATTGCAAAACCTGTTTGTTTGTTTCTACAAAGCTAATGCTCCTAAGGAGCAAATGTACACTACAGGATTGAGATGCGATATAAACAATTAATATTCTGTTTGAGTGATTGCTTAAGAAAAAATATTTTAAATTGGCGGGGTGTGTTTAATCTTCTT
>JBBRFX010000071.1:0-18615 GCA_038241275.1 Chitinophagales bacterium | reverse complement strand
TGGCTTTTTCATTTGTGTGCCTTGGTTATGTATTAATGATAGATTCTTTTCGGTTTAATTTTTACCTGCCCATTGTAGCTTTTGTTGCTGCACTTTTAGGAAGTGTTCCTGCATTAATTGGCATGTTGATAATCATTCCCTCTATCAACGTATCAAATGTGTCGTGGCGCACAAAATTATCAAGACTACTTTTTCTTTTGTTAATCCTATGCATCCCTTATAGTATAGCGGGAGCATTACTGGATATTTTATCTGTTGTATTTGGATATAACATAAAGGGGCCGGGCTTTTTAATTACGGCCATATTAATTGCCGGCCTGCTTTTTATCTGTTCACTGGCAGCAGTGTTTGTGGCATTACGGCCCGGCTATATATATTTTAATAACAACAAAGTTGAAGAAACATCTTCTACTATTTTAAACCAGCTTTTTTCTTATACATCTAAAATCAAATCAATGGAAACGCAGCAAAACTATGCACCTGCTTCACAGCAGTCTAACAAAATTTTAATTAAAGGGTTGATTACAGGAGGACTCATTTTAATCATGCTCATTCCAACTATATTCATTTATAATTTAATTGAAGAAAGAGAGGCACGACAAAAAGAAGTGGTAAAGGAAGTGAGCAGTAAATGGTCAACGGCCCAAACATTATCTGCTCCGTTTTTAGTGGTACCCTATACCGATACATTTATAAACAGTGAAGGAAAAACCGTTGCTACTAAAACCAAATTGTTATTACTGGCAAATGAACTTGCTGTAACTGGAAAAATTATTCCAGAGCAAAGACCAAGATCTATTTACAAAGTTTTGTTGTATAAAACTTCCATCAGTATGGATGGTGCTTTTAAAATAAAATGGCCAACGGATATTAATTTGTCTAATGTAGATTATGGCAATGCAAAACTATGTTTTAGTCTCAGTGATTTTAAAGGTATTGAAGAAGAGATTTATATAAATTTTAATGGACAGAAATTATTATTAACGCCGGGTTTGCCTGTAGATGATTTTGGTACGATAGGATTATCCGTACCTGTTAGCCTTTCTCCTGAAGCATCGGTAGCTGGTATTCCTTTTAGTATGCAGGTAAAAATAAAAGGCAGTGAGCAATTACATTTTATTCCGATGAGTGCCAGCAGTACATTTTTATTGAATTCTGCATGGCCCAGTCCTTCTTTTGATGGAGATATGTTGCCCAACGAACGGCAAATATCTGACAGCGGATTTAATGCGAAATGGAATTTTAACCAGGCCAATTTGCCCTTTGCCACTGTGATGAAAGAAAATACCGTGCAGGAAAAAAAGATGGCATTTGGTGTAAGACTGGTGCAGCCTGCCGATCAGTATAATAAAACCATGCGCAGTGTTAAATATGCCATCCTCTTTATCGGGCTAACCTTTGCATTTTTCTTTATCATAGAGTTGATGCAGAAAAAACCGTTTCACCCTGTGCAGTATGTTTTGGTGGGATTGGCATTGGTTATATTTTATACATTGTTATTATCTATCAGTGAATATATCTTGTTTGACTATGCCTATTTGGTAGCTGCATTGGCAACAATATTGCTCATTACATTTTATGCAAAAGGTCATTTTAATAGTTGGAAAACTGCAGGTATTTTCTTTGTTTTACTGAGTTGCCTGTATGGGTTCATTTTTATTTTAATACGCCTGGAAGATACAGCCCTGCTGGTAGGCAGCATAGGTTTATTCTTAGTATTGGCGATGGTAATGTTTGTAAGCAGGAAAATAAACTGGTATGGAAATATGCCACAAGTAGCTATGGAAACAACACCTGTAAATAACTAACCATGTACAAACTTGTAATAAAAATACGGTCTGCAGTGCTGGTATATCTTACTCACAGGATGGCGTTACCTGTTTTAAAGATGATTAGAAAGCCGGAATTGTTTCCGTATTCAAAACAGCAATTGCAGCAATTTGAAAACGGAACCCTGGGAAAGGATTTGGTAAATTTTATAGATGAAAAAGGATTGGAGTTATTGCCCTATTATGTAAGGCACGACATCAAACATATTTTGCTTGAGTATGATACCACCGATGATGGCGAGGTATGCCTCCAGTCTTTTATGCTGGGCAATGGACATATTTCTTTTCCTGTGATGGCAACAGTTTTATATGGGTTCATCAGCATGCCCGAGCATTGGAAAAAATTTCGGCTGGCTTACAATCGTGGAAAAAAAGCTACAGCTATCAGTAATTGGCAATGGGTGGGTTTACTTTGTTTACCCACTCCATTGCTTAGGTCAAAAATTAATTGTTAACCAAATGATAAATCATCATGAAACAGCAATGGTTTAAAAAAGCAGGAATGTTTTATTTGGTGTACAGCCAATAAGCTATATCCTCACATTTTTGGCACTATTATTTATGATACCCATCATTATATCAGTAAACAGGAATGCTCACTCTGTGACGGATGAGTTGCAAGAAATATTTATTTATACAATCTGCACAGCATTTTGGTGGAAATGGATCGCTGAAAAAAACAGCATATAAATTATAAGTATGTCAAGATTAACCAAATCATTTTCTTATGCCGGGCAGGGGCTCTGGCATTGTATCAAAAAGGAAAAAAATTTCCAATTGCATTGTATTGCTGCAGTTATAACTGTATTGGCGGGATTTATTTTAAAAATTGCTGCAGTAGAATGGATGATCATTATTATATGCATAACAATGGTAATTGCATTGGAAATGATTAATACTGCTATTGAGCATTGCTGCAATATACTGCAGCCCGATTTTCATCCAATGGTTAAGATTATAAAGGATGTGAGCGCTGCGGCTGTATTAATTACTGCAGCAATGGCAGCCGTTTGTGGAGCAATCATTTTTATCCCCAAAATTATTATGTACCTGTAAAAACAGTTTAAAATTTATGAAAACAATGTCTTCTTTTAATAAGTTGCTCGGTAGCTTTTTAATCTTTATTGCACTTTTAATTTCGTTCCGGATGCTTTATTCGGGCACCCAGCGTTTTATATTTATGTCGTGGAATATTTTTCTGGCATGGGTACCTTATATCCTGAGTGGTTATTTTAGTCAATATCGCCATAAAGAAAAATGGAAACAGTTATTCCTTTTTGGAACCTGGCTGCTCTTTTTCCCCAATGCCCTTTACATTGTTACAGATCTTGTGCACCTGCAGGATGAGAACAATATGCCTTGGTGGTATGATGCGGTATTGCTGTTTGCCTCCTCCTTTATTGGTATTGTAATGGCTTTTATTTCTTTGCGAAAAGCAGAGTTATACCTTAAAACTATTTTTAGTAAACCTGTTGTAAACGTTTGTATGGGAGGCATTTTATTTCTTGGTTCATTTGGTGTTTACCTCGGCAGGTTTCAACGTTGGAACAGTTGGGATATAGTTAACAATCCCCTGGAATTGGGTGTAGATATTTTTTCTAAAATATTAAACCCTATAGAAAACTATAAAGTTTGGGCTATTACGGTATTATTTACGGCTATTTATTCTATGCTGTATTTCTTTATCAAAATTTTGCCGCAGGCTTTTGCTGAAATCAAAAATACCGGGCAATAAGCCCGGTATTTTTGATAAAAAGTTATTACTAAAATTAAAAATCTAACCCAAGAGAAACATACATAACAGGCCTTCCTTTAAAGAATCCACTCATAGGCCAACCAACATCATATTTTACAAAGTATCCAAACAGCATGCTCCTGGCTCCAAAACCATAGCCGCCTGCAAATGGGCCCAGCCCACCTGCTTTAACTCTTACAGTAACATCGCCTGGTGTTCCATTATTATTAGGAGTATTATAAACAACTTCCGGCCTTTTAAAAGAATCATAAGCACCGTTCCAGGCAGTTCCTAAATCCACAAACTGTGTAATCATAAAATTGCGAAGAAAAGGATTGTTAACAGTTTTGTCAAAGAAAGTAGACATTACCGGCAGCCTGAATTCACTGTTCAACACCACTGTATTATTTCCATTAGCCACATTTTGAATATATCCACGCATGTTTACAGCAAGGCTTTGAAAAGCATAAGCCTGATCATTATCCGGGGGATTACTGGTATTAAAAAATCTTTCCCTTACCAGGTTGCCGTTGCCATCCACTTTTTGGTTATTGCCAAACATCAGCCATCCATCTGTGCCACCCAGGTAATATATAAATTTCTGGTTGCCCCAGCTAAAGTCTGCTGCGGCCCGGCCAGCCCATATAAAGTTGCGGTAGATGGGATAATAATACCTGGCATCTACACCAAAGTTAAAGGTGTTGGGTCCATCTGCAAATTTCACCCCGCTTACCTGGCGGTTCCAGTCGATAGAAAATTTATAACGCAAACCATTCCAGATATTGGTAGTGGGGTTTAGGCTGTTATCATACACATATTCCAGGCGGTTTATGTTATACAATGTTCTTTCATTTTCTAAAGGTGCACTTATCGGATCTACGTTTAAATTGATAAGGTTATCAGAACGGATGCCTGTAGAAAAACGAATGCTTTTTGTTTCATCAAAAGGATAGGCAATATTGGCCTGGTATAAATTAGACAATATTTTTAAGGGATAACCACTAAAGTCCGGCACAGTTTGAGCATTTCGGTAGTATGAAAATCCCCAATCTATTCTTCTCTTTAGATTTGCATAATTAATATACCACTCATTGTCTTTCAGATTTGTACCGATTTTGAAAGCTCCTGTAATCCTGATGTCTTCTAAAAGATCACTGGTACCAAGCCTTATAAGACCATTTAAAGGAGTTCCACTATTAAGCATTATGGGGCCAGAGCCTCCTGCGTAGGCCTGGTAACGGTTTATTAGCACAGAACTGGTAAGACCACCTCCACCAAAATCTACCGAGAATTTTTTTGGTTTGTAAGGGTAAAGTTTTGCAGTGGCCAACACAGATTCTGTATTAGCTTCAGCAGCCTGGTATATATTTCCTATCACAGGTTTTGTAATGGCTGATGAATCATTATTAAATTCGTTTTGAAAAAGATCATCCTGTTTTTTTACAGTATCTGCAAGCGGAACAGGAGTAATAATTAAAGGGTTGGCAGCATCTACAGCCGTTAGCCTGCTTTCTCTCATCAGTTTTTTTGCATACTCTGTTGGCTGTGCTGTTACGTTTCTGCGATTTAATACAAACTCATCTATCTTTAATTTATACAACACTTTATCATCACTTTGCCTGGTTACTTCACTCACCTGGTTATTATCGCCGGCTATTCTCGTTTCCACAAGGCTGCTCTGGTAGTTGGTTAATGGAAAACTGTAGGCAGAATCTTCAGAAATAGATACGATTGCCACAGAGTCTACATCCGTTTTTTTATAAACCATTAGGGTGCTGTCCACTTGTTTGGGAGTTGGGTTTCTTAAAATGTCATCACCAATCAACACCAGGGTATCAAGGCCAGCTTTAGTGCTTGTAAAAAAGCCGGCATAGCGGTTTCCAACTCCATTTTCGTCACTCACAAAAGTGAAGTGATTGGAATTGTATTGCATTGGAAACCGGGCATTACCATATTTTAAATTAGTAAGTTGGCTTATTTGGTTTAGCTCTGGCTTATCACCAAAATCCGTGATCATAAATACGTTGTAGCGGTTATTGCTGGGCAAAACAGTATCGCCCGATTTTGCAGCCGGGCTTGGCCTGTTGCTGCTAAAGATAATTCCGGTTTTGCCTGGGAAGGCTACAAAAGAGGCATCTACATTATCATACACATCATTGGTAATGGGTTGTAATTTTTCGTTATCAATATTAAATGTATAAATATCTGTATGGCCATTTTTTACTGCAGAAAACAGCAGGGTTTTGCTATCCAGCATGTATTTCATATCCTGTATCTGGTCTAGTTTGCCGGTAAGATCTAATTTATATTGTTTGATACGTGTTATGATATCGTACACAAATAATTTTAATTTTCCTTCTTCTACATAAGCCACTGCAATGCGGGTGCCTTTGGGGTCCCATGCCATGATAGGGTAACTGGGATTGAGTTCGTTTTCATAACTGCGAACACCGTATTTTAATAATGTTTTGTATTCAAAATCTTCGCTTAGCAATACCCGTACAATTCCTTTTTTGTATTGGGTAACCACAAATGAACTGTTCCGTTTGTTGGGGTTTACATTAAAGCGGTAGTAGTTTAATCTTTTGCTGATGGTAAATCCTTCTACATAACTTCCCTTGGGATATGATTTTCTGCGGGCTATGTCTTTGTAATATTTATCTGTTTCATATTCCATGAACTCACGCAGCAATGCACTGAATTTTAACTTCGTAATCTGAAGACTTGCTTTGTTTAAATTTTTGTATTGCCTTGCCAGGTAAAAGAAATAGGTAACGTTTTCTTTTTTATATTTTTCTTCTATAAAATACCAGAAAGCATGACCGGCCAGTAATGGTCTTGCAAAACTGAGCGATGAAAATTTATTATAATTGCCGCTTAATAATTCACTTTTAAGATCATCATCCAGTTCCGTACTCCAGTTTTCGCCTACGTATGCCTTGTATCCATCTGTGAGCCATGTGGGTAAATCCAGCAGTGTTTGATTACCGGCTACTTCACCAATATCATCTCCAAATAAAAAGTTTTGGGTAATAATCTCGGCTATTCCTTCCCTAATCTGTTTTTTTAAATTGGCATGATTGGCGTCAAAATAAACCACCATTTTATTATTTACAAATTTGGTAGTTCCACCGGTTCTCAGGATATCTGTTTCCAACCCAATATTTGTTTGCTGCATATGGGCAAATTCATTGTATAAAATGATATTAGCCCTGCGTTGCAGGCTGAATTCTGTGGATGCTTCTATCTGTGGCAATTCTTTTTCGGCACTTTGTGCTACAAACTTGGCAAGTTCCTGGCCATTGTCGTAAAAATATACATTGAAATTTTTGGTTTGATAATATTGCCACTTAAACTTATTGTGCTGTACCCTGTTGCGGCCAAATAAAACAGAGTTTACCTGTGCCATACTAATAGCAGATGGTAAGATGAAAAGGAAGGATATTAAAATTATTCTGCTGAACTTTGCCATACTATTAATTGATATTGAGTACTAAAATTACTTTATTCGGGTTAATCATTAAAATATTTAAAACATTCTATGCTAAAGATAAAATCATTCGAATTTAGTCCGATACAGGAAAATACGTATATACTTTACAATGAGTTTAACGAATGTATAATTATTGACCCAGGTTGTTATTATGATAGTGAAAAAGAAGTATTGGCCAATTTTATAGAAAAGACGGAATTAAAACCCAAAATGTTGCTCAATACACACTGCCATCTCGATCATGTATTTGGAAATAAATTCGTGGCTGAAAAGTATGGACTAACCCTGCAATTACACGAAAAAGAAGTGCAGGTATTACAATTTGCCCCTGCCAGTGGTTTAATGTATAATATGCCATTTGATAATTATGTGGGATCATATATTTTTTTAAAACCCGGCGATACACTTAAACTGGGAGCAGATGAACTGGAAATATTATTTACACCCGGCCATAGTCCTGCAAGTATTAGTTTTTATTGTCAAAAAGAAGGATTTGTAATAGCCGGTGATGTGCTCTTTAAACAAAGCATTGGCCGCACAGATTTACCGGGAGGAGATTTTGATACATTAATCAACAGTATAAAAACCCAGTTATTTATTTTGCCTGATGAAACAAAAGTTTACAGCGGTCATGGGCCGGCAACCACTATTGGAGATGAGAAAAAATTCAATCCTTATTGCGCAGCTTAGATCCGGTTTTTATTTATCAGCAATTTCCTGGCATAATTCTATTAAAACGCCATTGGTAGTTTTAGGATGCATAAAACAAACAAGTTTATTATCAGCACCCTGTTTGGGAGATTCGTTCAATAAAATAAAACCTTCCTTTTTTAAGCGATCCATTTCGGCATGAATATCGGCCACTTCAAAAGCAATATGATGGATACCTTCTCCCTTTTTTTCTATAAACCTGGCTATCACGCCATCTTCTGTAGCACTTTCCAAGAGCTCAATTTTGTTTTCTCCCTGCCTGAAAAAGGCGGTATTCACATTTTCTGAAGCTACCGTTTCTGTTTTATAACAGGAACTGTTTAGCAGTTTTTCAAATAATGGAACTGCATTTGCAAAATCTTTTACGGCTATACCAATATGTTCTACTTTCAGCATATGTTAAGTTTTTAACAAGGGGTTTACGAAATAAGTAAAATGATTCGGCACAGGCCGATCCGGGCACTAAAATAGAACCTTTTATAGTAAATTTGCGTTATAAGTTTTTAATAAAATAATAATAAACGATATGTTGAAATTGCCGATTTACCTGGATAACAATGCTACAACACCGATGGATCCGAGGGTGCTGGAAGCTATGACGCCTTATTTTTTAGAGCATTTTGGAAACGCTGCCAGCCGCAATCATCCATTTGGATGGGAGGCAGAAGAAGCTGTAGATTATGCCCGTGAGCAGGTGGCAAAACTTATTGGCGCTGATCCCAAAGAAATTATTTTTACATCAGGAGCTACAGAAGCAGATAACCTGGGCATAAAAGGAATTTATGAAATGTATGCCAGCAAAGGCAATCATATAATTACTGCCACTACCGAACATAAAGCAGTATTGGATACCTGCAAGCATATAGAAAAGTCCGGAGGAGAAGTTACCTATCTGCAGGTTCAACCAGATGGTTTAATAAATTTAAAAGAACTGGAAGCAGCCATTAAACCAACCACTATATTAATTGCCATTATGTATGCCAATAATGAAATTGGTACCGTAATGCCTATTAAAGAAATAAGTGCCATTGCCCGCAAACACGGCGTATTATTGTTTACTGACGGCACACAGGCTGTAGGTAAAATTCCGGTTGATGTAAATAAGGATGGGATAGACCTGATGGCCTTTACCGCTCATAAAATGTATGGTCCAAAAGGAGTGGGAGCATTATATGTGCGCCGCAAAAATCCCCGTGTAAAAGTTACGGCACAAATGGATGGCGGCGGCCACGAAAGAGGAATGCGCAGCGGTACTTTAAATGTACCCGGCATTGTTGGTTTTGGTAAAGCCTGCGAAATATCCTTGCTGGATATGGAAGCTGATACCAAACGCATCAGCAAATTAAGAGACAAGCTGGAAACATCTTTATTATTACTGGAAGAAGCTTATGTAAATGGCAGCCGTGAGCATCGCCTGCCACATGTAACCAATATTTCTTTTAAGCATGTAGAAGGAGAAGGGTTGTTGATGGGCTTTAATAAAAATATTGCATTGAGTTCAGGCTCTGCCTGCACTTCTGCTTCGTTGGAACCAAGTTATGTATTAAAAGCGCTTGGTTTGGGAGATGATTTGGCACACAGTTCACTTCGTTTTGGATTAGGCAGGTTTACAACAGAAGAACAGATTGATTACACTATCAAGGCCATTAGCGAAACAGTTATTAAATTAAGGGAAATGAGCCCGCTTTGGGAAATGTATAAAGAAGGAATTGATTTGAGTACGATTGAGTGGGCAGCACATTAATTAGCTAATTAGCCAATGTGCTGATATGCTAATGAAAACGTGAAAACGACAGCTTAAAATTTTGAGATTATAAAATAAATAGAAACAGTAACAATTTTTAAGAATTAGCAAATTAGCCAATGTGTTGATGTGCTAATGAAAACGACAGCTTAAAATTTTGATATTATAAAATAAAAAGAAACAGTAACATTTTAAAGAATTAGCAAATTAGCCAATGTGTGATGTGCTAATGAAAACGACAGCTTAAAATTTTGAGATTACAAAATAAAAAGAAACAGTAACAATTTTAAAGAATTAGCAAATTAGCTAATCAGCAAATTATCAAATTAATTATCATGGCATATTCAGAAAAAGTAATAGATCATTATCAAAATCCTAAAAATGTAGGAACACTTGATAAAGCAAGCAAAAATGTTGGAACCGGCCTGGTAGGTGCTCCTGAGTGTGGAGACGTAATGCGTTTGCAGATTCAGGTAGATGATGCTACCGGTATGATTACCGATGCAAAATTTAAAACCTTTGGATGTGGATCAGCTATTGCTTCTTCTTCATTGGCTACAGAGTGGCTTAAAGGTAAAAGCGTAGATGATGCTTTGAAAATAGACAACATGGAAATCGTTGAAGAATTAAATCTTCCTCCTGTTAAAATCCATTGTTCTGTATTGGCAGAAGATGCTATCAAAGCCGCCATTAACGATTACCGTGTAAAAAATGGTATGGAAGCAATAAAGTTTGAAGAGAGTGTAATTCATTAAATCCCTTCACCCCTAAAGGTTAACTTTGGAGAAGGGTAACTTAAATCGTCCCTTATTTTTAAGTTGGGATATTTACAATAACTATAAAACTAAGTTCTCCTTTAGGGGACAGGGGTATGGTAGCAACAGAAAACAGCATATATATAAGTGATAAGGCAAAAGCCAAAGTGCATCAGTTGATGACGGATGCAGGTGTAAGCAATGATCCATCTTATTTTCTTCGTGTAGGAGTTGTGGGGGGTGGTTGCAGCGGTTTAAGTTATAAGCTTGATTTTGATAATGAAGTAAAACCAATGGACCAGGTTTTTGAAGATAATGGGGTAAAGATTGTTACCGATCTTAAAAGTTTTTTATACCTGGTAAATACAGAACTGGAATTCAGCGATGGATTAAATGGAAAAGGTTTTTATTTTGATAATCCTAATGCGAGCAGGAGTTGTGGATGCGGAGAAAGTTTTGCAGTGTAATAAATAAGTTTAATACTAATAATAAAAAAGCGTCCCGATTATTTCGGGACGCTTTTTTAGTTTATCAGGTTATGACTAAAGTGCAAAACCTGTTCTTCCACCACCAGATGCAAATGTTGCATTCATACGTGTATTTTGACCTAAACTAAACATATACATACAGGCGTCGTATGTATAGTCCATGTAATTCATCGTCATCATAGGTACAGTTGCAGAGCAACTTCCGTATGTAGGAAATGCCGGGCAACCACCATTGGATGTTTGATGTAAAGGAGTATCACTTACAAAATCATTTCCACAGGTAGCATCTCCCCAAATATGACGAAGGTTTAACCAATGACCTATTTCATGAGTAGCAGTTCTACCCAGGCCATAAGGTGCAGCAGCAGTGCCTGTTTTCCCAAAACCGTTATCATCAATTACAACACCATCGGTAGCCGAACTGCCACCGGGAAACTGTGCATAACCTAAAATCCCACCGCTCATATTACAAACCCATAAATTTAATTTATTGGAAGGGCTTGTAGGATTAATCCCACCTCTTGAACTTTTTTTCATTGCATCATCTGTTCTCCAGCTTGTTTTGGTAGTAGACTTTCTGATAACCTGGTCTAATACAAAACGGATTTTAGTATCTCCCGAACGAACAGATTGAAACAAAGAAGGAGTAGAGTTGTAATCTGCGTTGGTTGCAGCAAAGTCAGCATTCAGTACATCTATCTGAGATTGTATTTGGGCAGCAGAAACATTTTGAGCGGCTGTTTTGTACAATACATTTACTACAACCGGTATCACCACATTACCTCCGGATAAAAAAGAATTTTCCGGATTTTTAATAAATCTATCTGTGGCTTGTTCAATAGACTCCATCCTTGCTGCAAGCCCCGGGTCTTGTTGTAATTGGATGGCCAACATTTCCTGTGAAGCACAACGGCCAGTGATAACATTCACTTCGGCGGCAGGTTCAAAATTCTCTTCCGGAATAGTTTCTTTAGTACATCCAAAAGCAAAAATGATGCATCCCGCAAATGCGGTAATTGTTTTCTTCATACCTTGATTTTTTAGTTTAATTAAAAAGATGAATAAACAATTTAAGATTACTTTAACGTTTTACAAATTATGTGGATAAAAAACACGGGATATAAAAAAAATCCCCCGCTTTTTAAAGCAGGGGTTGCACTTGGTTTTGGTAAACACGATTGAATGTCAATTAAGGCACTCGTAACAAGCAGTATAAAAATCAAAAGAATCCGGGTTTTTTAACTATCACTGTTCTATCCAACACAATCAAAGTTTTATTAAAGACAGTATTCGTTCCTGATTTGCTGCTTATTTAATAAAAAAAATAAACTAACTGTGTTGCCAGGGATTCTATTAGCCTGTTAAATAGTAAATTGCAGCAATTCTAAAACACATGTGGAGTATTTGTAAAAAAGAGCTAAACCAGTTTTTCAGTAACCTTACAGGGTACATTGCTATCATGCTGTTCCTATTGATAAATGGTATCTTTTTGTTTATGCTGCAGGATAGCAGCATTTTTGAATACGGTTATGCCTCACTCGATCAATTTTTTGAATTGGCCCCATGGGTTTTAATGTTTCTTGTACCGGCTATAACCATGCGCTCTCTCTCCGAAGAATTTAAAGTGGGCACTTTTGAGATTCTTAAAACAAAACCACTTGCCTCCTGGCAGATTGTTGCAGGAAAATATTTTTCTATCCTGCTGGTTTTGCTTTTTGTGATAGTACCCACATTTGTATACATCATTACTATCAAAACATTAAGTGCCTCAGGAAATATTGATAGTGGTGGTATTGCCGGCAGTTACCTGGGATTGTTTTTACTGGCTTCCGTTTTTGCAGCCATCAGTTTATGCTGTAGCAGTTTTACCGGTAATGCCGTAGTGGCATTCCTTGTAAGTGCCTTTACCTGCCTTATCTTATATTTTGGATTCAGCGCCATCAGTAAATTGCCGATTTTACAGGGCAGTGCCGATTTTTATGTAGAAATGCTGGGCATAGATTTTCATTACCGCAGCATTAGCAGGGGGGTGCTGGATAGCAGGGATTTTATATATTTTATCAGTATCATTTTTTTGTCTTTAATAATCACTACAAAAAATCTTCATAAAAAATAAACCTTATCCCTGTTGCTATTTCATCTATAGTTTTGGGTGTAATGCAGCAGGGAAAGGAAAAGAAGTATCATGAATAAAGCATTCAATAAAATATGGAGTAGCCCGTTTTGGTTGCTGATTATACTCATCATCCTGTTTGGGGTAAACTGGGCAGCATCCGTATGGCATACCCGCTTAGATTTTACCAATGAAAAAAGATTTACGCTAAGCAATGCCAGCAAACAATTACTAAAAAAGGTAAAAGAGCCCATACAGGTGGATGTTTTTTTAAAAGGGGATTACCCCAGTGGCTTCAAAAAATTATCATCCAGCACAGAAGATTTATTACAGGAGTTTAAAGAAATAGCAGGTAAAAATTTTAAATACAACTTTATTTCGCCACAAGAAAAAGTAGCAAACACCGATATTTCTTACAGCGATTCTCTTCTTAATTTGGGCATGCCTTTTATCAACCTTACATCACAGGTGGAGCAGGGCCAACAACAGCAGTTGATATTTCCTGTGGCATTTGTGCATTATGCCGATAAGGTAATGCCTGTGGTTATTTTTGAAAAAAAAGGTTTTGCCAATCCAGACTTTAAAGATGGCAATAGAATAACTTCTGCAGAGTTGAATGGTGCTGAAGCCTTGCTGGAATACAGGTTTGCAGACGCCATTTCTAAAAGTATGCAAACTGACCTGCCGGTGGTAGGATATTCTATCGGCAACGGCGAACCTGCTCCCGGACAATATACCACATACGACCTGGTAGAAAATGTTTTGAGGCCCAATTATAAACTCTTCACATTTAATTTAAATGCCCAGGACTTTATTCCAAAGGAATTTAAATTATTCATCATTACAAAGCCAACACAAAAATTTAGTGAAGCAGCAAAGTTAAAACTGGATCAGTTTGTAATGAACGGTGGCAAAGTACTGATGTTTATAGACAGGCTGAATTCAGAAATGGATAGCCTTCAAATTAAAAATGAAGTAATTGCTTACGACCGGGGCCTGGAATTAAACGACCTGATGTTTAAATATGGTGTGCGCCTTAATGCCGACCTGGTAATGGATCTGCAATGTGATCTTTTGCCCTTTGATGTAAATGGAAATGGCCAGTTTGATTTATTGCCATGGAATTATTTTCCTGTACTGGAATCTAAATCCAATCATCCCATCAACAAGAACCTGGGTTTTGTATCTGGCAGGTTTGTAAATTCTATTGATACAGTGGAAGCCGAAGGAATAACTAAAACAATTCTTTTAAGTTCTTCTGCCAATGCAAGAAGGATAGCAACACCTGCATTGATAAGTGGAAAAGAAAATGTGGCCGCTCCCGAGGACGAAAAATTCAGAACGCCCAACATACCTGTGGCGGTGTTGCTGGAAGGTAAATTCACTTCTTTATATGCAAACCGCACATCGCAGGCAATGAGAGATTCAATTGCTGCTTATGGTGGCAGTTTTTTACCCCAAAGTATCACAAACAACAAAATGATTATTGTTGCAGATGGTGATATTGTTTTAAACTCCGTTGTAAAAGGCAACCAACCCATACCTATGGGCATGAACCCTTACACTTATGGTACACAAAGGGAATTCCCTTTTGCCAATAAAGATTTTTTGCAAAATTGTTTAGACTATCTTATTAATGAAAATGACCTGAGCGAAGCAAAGGGAAAAGATTATGTGGTGCGACTTTTGGATACAAAAAAAGTAAAGGAAGAAAAAAGTTTTTGGCAGATCATTAATATTGCCATTCCTGTATTGCTGGTGATTTTATTTGCCATCATATTTCAATGGTTGCGAAAAAGAAAATATTCTAAATAAAAGTTTATGCACACACAATTGATATATATCGTTTTTAGTATAGTGATTTTGATTTCACTTGTATTTGACCTGGGCCTTATGAGCAAGAAGAACCAGAAAGTAACCATTAAACAGGCTTTGTATCAAACCTTTTTTTGGGTGGGACTTGCACTGGCTTTTTGCGTGTTTTTGTGGATTGAAGAAGGACAAAAACCAGCACTGGAATACCTGAGTGCCTACCTGATGGAATGGAGCCTGAGTATTGATAATATTTTTGTGTTCATACTCATCTTTAGTGCATTTAGTGTAAAGGAAAAAAATTATGGCAGGGTATTATTAATTGGTATTTTAATGGCTATTGTATTCAGGATTATTTTTATTACAGTGGGTGTTGCTTTGGTAGAAAAATTTCATTGGTTATTATATGTGTTTGGTGTTTTCCTGGTTTATACCGGTTATAAAATGTTTATTGCAAATGATGAGGACGAAGAATTTGATCCGCAGCAAAGTAAAGTGTATAAATTTATGAAAAGGATTTTACCATTAACAGCACACGATGGTGATGGTAAATTTACTGTTATAGAAAACGGTAAAAAAATGTATACTTCTTTATTTGTTGTAGTCATGATGTTGGCAGCTATAGATCTTGTGTTTGCCTTAGATTCTATCCCGGCCGTAATGGGGATTGTAGATACCAAAACACCCGGTTATGAGGAAACTGCAAGGTTAGTTATTTATACCTCTAATATTTTTGCAGTATTGGGGCTACGGTCTTTATTCTTCCTGCTGAGAGGTGCGGTAAATAAGTTTGAATACCTGCCACAGGGTATTGCCGTAGTGTTAATATTTATTGGGATAAAGATGCTGGGTGAGCATTGGATCAATCAATGGGTAGATAAAACCACGCAGGTTTTTATTTCACTTGGGTTTATCCTGGTTTGCCTTACAGCCAGTGTGATGTATTCAATATTTATAGATAAAGAAAAATCCGAAACCAAAACCGGCATTTCAACTGATGATACGGCTCATTAACGATCTTCAAAAAAGCAAATTGACATATACTATCAATGATATCAATGCTGTATTGGGCAATGCTTCCTTTTATGAAAATGCAGGAGTAATTGAGCAGCTTGTAATAGATAGCAGAAAAATAAATTTTCCTGAAACCTCCTTATTTTTTGCACTCAAAGGGGAGCAGAATGATGGTCATCAATACATAGATTCAGTTTATAAAAAAGGAATCCGCAACTTTGTAATCAGCGAAAATATTGACACGTCTCTTTACCCCGATGCGCATTTTATAAAAGTATTAAACACATTGGCAGCATTGCATAAAATTGCTGCATCTCACCGCCAAAAGTTTAAGTATCCTGTAATTGGTATTACCGGCAGCAATGGAAAAACCATTATTAAGGAGTGGTTGTTTCAGTTATTGAATAAGGAGTACAATATTGTGCGTAGCCCAAAAAGTTACAACTCACAGGTTGGTGCGCCTTTGGCTATATGGCCAATGAATAATAATCATGAACTCGCCATTTTTGAAGCAGGTATTTCCCAACCGGGCGAAATGCAACAACTGCAACCCATCATTGATCCTTCAATAGGCATTTTCACATTTTTGGGAGATGCTCATGCAGAAGGGTTTGAAAGCCGGCAACAAAAAGCAACTCAAAAGCTTCAATTATTTTCACATAGTAAAATATTATTTTATTGTGCCGATGAAATTGAACTGGATAATGCGGTACAGGATTTTAGACAAAATACCAACCCGCAACTTCAACTATTTTCATGGAGTAGAAAGCGGGATGCATTGTTGAAAATATCAGCCGTTGAATTGCAAACGGGCGGTAGCAGGATTACCTTTATTTACGAACAACAGGAGCAACATTTTTTTATTCCTTTTACGGATGAAGCTTCTATACACAATGCCATTACCTGTATAGCAGTATTGTTATATTTTAAATTGCCAGCAGAAATAATTGCAGAAAGACTGCCTCATCTTAGACCTGTAGAAATGAGGCTGGAGTTAAAACAGGCTATCAACCGATGCTCCATCATTAATGACAGTTACAGTGCCGATATTAATTCGCTCATTATTGCCCTGGATTTTCTGGAGCAGCAACAGCAGCATACCAAAAGAACAGTAGTGCTAAGCGATCTGTTCCAATCAGGGCTAAGGGATGAATTTTTATATAATAAAATTGCAGCAATCTTAAACCAAAAAAAGTTGTTCCGCTTTATTGGTATCGGTCCGAATTTGGTAAAAAATGCAGCCGCTTTTTCCGGCATCGGCAACACCCATTTTTATGCCTCTACGCAGTCCTTTTTGCAAAATATTTCAGCGCTTCAATTTTCTGAAGAAACCATCCTGATTAAAGGAGCAAGGGTTTTTGAATTTGAAAAAATCAGTAAAGTGTTGGAGCAAAAAATGCATCAAACATTATTGGAAATAGATTTAAATGCATTGCGGCATAATGTAAAAATATATCGTCAGCAGCTAAACAAAGGCGTAAAGTTGATGTGCATGGTTAAAGCATTTAGCTATGGCAGCGGCAGTTTTGAAATAGCCAGCCTTCTGCAGCATGCAGGCGTAGATTACCTGGGTGTGGCTTATGCCGATGAGGGAGTAGAACTTAGAAAAGCCGGCATTGGTTTGCCCATCATGGTAATGAATACTGAGGAAGCTGGTTTTGATAACATGATACTGTATAAGCTGGAGCCTGAATTGTATTCTTTTAAAATTTTACATGCATTTAAAATTTACCTGCAGCAGCAACAAATTACCAATTACCCGGTTCATATAAAAATAGATACCGGTATGCACCGGCTCGGCTTTGATGAAGATCAGCTAAATCAATTATGTGTTCTGCTGAAACAATCCGCTTGTTTTAAAATTCAATCTGTATTTTCTCACCTTGCAGCAAGTGCTGATGCTGCGCAAAATATTTTTACAAATGAGCAGGGTGCTTTGCTCACAAAAGCTGTCTTATTAATCAGGGAAGCCATAGGTTATCCTTTTATCAGCCATATTGCCAATACATCAGCCATTCATAAACATGCACATTTGCAGATGGATATGGTTCGTCTTGGAATAGGAATGTATGGAATAGATGCAGATGCAAATATGCAACTACAGCTTAAAAATGTTACTACACTCAAAACAACCATTTCGCAGATAAAAAATATTAAAAAAGGAGATAGTGTGGGTTATGGCCGCAGTGCAGTGGCAGAAACGGATAAAGTGATTGCCACCGTTCGTATTGGTTATGCAGATGGGTATCCGAGAATTTTAAGCAATGGAGTGGGGCACATGCTGGTAAATGGCGAAGTGGCGCCGGTTATTGGAAGAATTTGTATGGATATGACCATGCTGGATATTACCGGTATAACTGCCGAAGAAGAAGACGAAGTGATTGTTTTTGGAGAAGCATTGCCAGTGCATAAACTGGCTAACTGGGCACAAACAATTGAATACGAAATTCTAACCAATATTTCCCAGAGGGTTAGAAGGGTGTATTTTGAGGAATAGAAGTTGAGTGTGGAGTTCATAGTTAAGCGTTCAATGCGCCACCTTAATTTTGTATTTTACAGGGTCCTTAAATTAACTAAAAACGCCAAAACCTTAACCCCATATTAAACTTTAAACATTTATTCCAATAAACGAATAAACATATCTTTGCCAGCACTAATTATGAAATCAAAACACTTAATCATTATCATCGCCCTTGTTGTTATTGCAGACCAGGCTTTGAAGATCTACATTAAAACCAATTTTCTTTTGCACAGTTCTGAACCAGTGATGGGTAATTGGGTTCAACTTTATTTTGTTGAAAATCCCGGCATGGCTTATGGCTGGAAGTTTGGCGGCGATTGGGGTAAAATGGCTTTAACCATTTTCAGGCTTGCTGCAGTTGTTTTTGGTACATGGTATATCAGCAGTATCATTAAAAGGG
>JBBRFX010000070.1:0-18656 GCA_038241275.1 Chitinophagales bacterium | reverse complement strand
CCAAATACAATATCGTCGGGTAATTCATTTTTATCTTCAGTATGCTCATATGGAAAAGACGCATGCAAGGCTTCACCTACATCCAGCACACATTGTATAATACCTTCCGTTAAATGATTTTCACCAAAATTGGCAATCATTTTTTTTACTTCTGCATCCCAAAAAGCCGCACCTGTTTTTTCGTAAATTCCTGCATCGCCAAAAAGGGCAACTTCTTTGTGTTTGTAAGCTATGTAAAGTATCACCCCATTGCGATGATCGGTTTGCTCCATTTTTAGTTTTGCAAAAATCTCCATAGCCCTTTCCATAGCGCTTACATAAGGATTTTTTGCTTCAATATATACCCTGATCTCGCCACTGGTTCTTTGCTCACAGCTACGGATAGCCGAAACTATGCGCCGGTTTTCATCTTCGGTAAATAAAGCTGTCTTTTTAGAAAATGGAAATATACCCATGTTAAAATTTTATTTCAACTGATTTATCAGCGCCTGCATCTGACTGGAACCCTTCTTTGGCCGGGAATCCTAAAACCGAAGCAACCAGTTTTGTTGGAAAAGTTTTTACACTTTTATTGTAATCTGCAATGGCGGCATTAAAATCTTTCCTGGCCACTTTTATACGCAGCTCGGTTCTTTCCAATTGTGTTTGCAAACCTGCAAAAGCTTTGGCTCCCTGTAGTTCAGGATATTTTTCTACAGCAATAATTAACCGGTTGGCTGCCGCTGCCAGTTCATCCTGTGCTGCAGATTGTTCATTATATTTTGAAGCATCCACATCATTGGCAGTAACTGTTACGGATGTGGCTTTACTCCTGGCTTCTGATATTTTTATTAAAGTGGTTTGTTCAAAGTCTGCCCCACCTTTTACCACATTTACCAAATTAGGTATCAGGTCTAACCTGCGCTGGTAGGAGTTTTGCACTTCATTCCATTGCAGCTTTACTTTCTCATCTTTTTTTACCAATACATTAAAGGTTGTGATGAGCCAGATACCCACCACAACCAATATGCCCCCGATAATATAACCGGAATAATTTTTTTTATTCATCTAAATAAATGCAGGTGATTAGCATTATTTTTTCATGTCATCAAAATTCACATCTACTTTCTTTTCGGCACCAGCATCTGCTTTAAATCCTTCTTTGGCCCTGAAGCCGAAAATACCACCCAGGATGTTCATGGGGAATGATCTCACTTTGGTGTTGTAAAGATTGATTTCGTCGTTAAATACTTTTCGTGAATTTTTGATATTATTTTCAATTCCCTCTAACTGGCCCTGGAGCTTGGTAAAGTTTTCTGTAGCCCTTAGTGTTGGATAAGCTTCTACTGTTGCCAGCAAACGGCTTAAAGAACCGGTCAGTTGGCCCTGAGCCGCCTGGAATTCTGCAATTTTTTCGGGAGTAAGGTTATCTGCATTAATATTTACGCTGGTAGCTTTAGCCCTTGCTTCTACAACGGCGGTTAAAGTACTCTGCTCAAAATTAGCAGCGCCTTTTACAGTGTTTACAAGGTTACCCACCAAGTCAGACCTGTTCTGGTATTCTGTCTGAACATTGTTCCATGCTTTTTTTACGCTCTCGTCTTGTTTTACAAGGCCATTGTAGCCATTGCAGCCCATAAATAAAATAATGGCAAGAATTCCTAAAATAACAAGGGTTGTTATACTTTTCATTTTTTTTGTTTTAAGATTTAGAGGTTAAAATTAATGAATAATGTATCAAATAAAATGTTTTAGGATATTAAATACTATTTGATTTTTTACTGAATGAAAATTGAAATATTGTAGTTTTAAAAAACTGCTTTTAAAAGCTATTAAATGGAGACGATTTAGTAATAATTCAGCTACCCTAATTGGCATTAGTCAAAAGAAAAAGCCGTCCTGTAAAAAGACGGCTTTACTAAAATAAAAAAATAATTATTTAATTGCTGCAATACCAGGCAACTCTTTTCCTTCAAAGTATTCGAGCAAAGCGCCACCGCCTGTACTCACATAACTCACTTTGTCGGCCAGGTTAAATTTATTTACGGCTGCTACGCTATCTCCCCCACCTACCAGGCTAAATGCCCCGTTGGCCGTACTTTCTGCTACTGCCAGCGCTATCATTTTTGTTCCGTTTTCAAATTTTTCCATTTCAAAAACACCCATAGGTCCATTCCACAAAATGGTTTTTGACTTGCTGATGATTTCACTAAAAATACCTACAGCCTTTGCTCCAATATCCAGGCCCAGCCATCCATCAGGGATCTGGTCGCTGGGGCAATCTTTTGTATTGGCATCTGCAGCAAACTTATCGGCAATGATGGAAGTTTCCGGTAAATGAATGCTTACATTTTTTTGTTTGGCTTTCTCTAAAATTTCCAGTGCAATATCAAGTCGGTCATCTTCACAAAGTGAGTTGCCAATTTTTCCACCTTTCGCTTTTATAAAAGTATAAGCCATGCCTCCACCAATAATAATATCAGTGGCACGCTCCAGTAAATTTTCTATAATCAGAATTTTATCTGAAACCTTTGCCCCGCCAATGATGGCGCAAAATGGTTTTTCTGATTGATGCATAACTTTTTCTGCACTCTTTACTTCGCCTTCCATCAGCAAACCAAACATTCTTTTATCTGCATCAAAATATTTTGCAATTACGGCTGTAGAAGCATGCGCCCTGTGAGCCGTACCAAATGCATCATTCACATATACATCGCCCAGTTTTGATAATTTTTCTGCAAATGCTTCATCGCCTTTTTCTTCTTCTTTATAAAAACGAAGATTCTCCAGCAACAAAACTTCGCCGGGGGCAAGCATAGCTGCTGTTAACCCCGCCTGAGTGCCAATGCAGTCTTCGGCAAAAAATACTTTTGTTGATCCTCCCAATAATTCATGCAAATGGTTTACCAGGTGCTTTAAAGAATATTTATCTACAGGCCCGTCTTTGGGGCGGCCAAAATGACTCATTAAAATAACACTGCCGCCATCGTTCAATATTTTTTTAATGGTGGGGATGGTAGCCGTCATACGGTTATCGTCGGTTATATTGAAATTTTCATCCAATGGAACATTGAAGTCTACCCGAACAAGTGCTTTCTGATCTTTAAAATTGTAATTGCTGAATGCTGACATAGAGATAAATTTAATTAAAAACCGCAAAGATGTGAGACGTAAAAATTAGAATATAATTCTCCACGGCTTCATGTCTTTGCGGTTTAAAAGATGAATAATGATATGTAGTACAAAAGGCCGGCAGGTACTGCCATTGAAACTTAATAGCAACACTTAGGCCTGGTACAAAAAATTATTTAGAAATCAATCCGGCGAAATGTTTAACGGTACGAACCAACTGGCTTACATAACTCATTTCGTTATCATACCAGCTTACGGTTTTAACCAATTGTTTGTCACCTGCTGTCATTACTTTAGTTTGAGTTGCATCAAACAGTGAACCGTATGAAGTACCAATTACATCAGAACTTACAATTTCATCTTCAGTATAACCAAAACTTTCATTGCTGGCCGCTTTCATGGCTGCATTTACTTCTTCTACAGTAACTGTTTTATTTAAGATACTGGTAAGTTCGGTAAGAGAACCGGTAATTACAGGAACCCTTTGTGCACTTCCATCTAATTTACCTTTTAATTCTGGCAATACAACACCAATGGCTTTTGCCGCTCCTGTACTGTTTGGAACAATGTTGGCTGCAGCAGCTCTTGCCCTGCGCAAATCACCTTTTGCATGAGGTGCATCCAGGGTATTCTGATCATTCGTATATGCATGAATGGTAGTCATGATAGCAGTTGCAATGCCATACTGATCATTTAAAACTTTGGCCATGGGCGCCAGGCAATTGGTAGTGCAACTAGCACAACTGATGATAGTTTCAGTACCATCAAGAATTGAATGGTTTACATTGAATACTACTGTTTTTAAATCGCCGGTTGCCGGAGCAGAAATCACTACACTTTTTGCACCTGCAGTAATATGGGCCTCTGCTTTTGCTTTATCGGTAAAAAATCCAGTGCTTTCAATTACTACATCTACATTGTGTGTACTCCATGGAATTTGTGCAGGATCTTTCTGTGCATATATTTTAATATCATCTCCGTTTACAACGATAGAATTTTCTGTATGAGTTACATCCTGGCCAAAACGGCCCTGGGCGCTGTCATACTTTAATAAATGAGCTAATACCTTGGGGCTTGTAAGATCATTGATTGCAACTACTTCAATTCCTTCCATATTATATACCTGACGAAAAACTAAACGGCCAATACGTCCAAAACCATTGATGGCAACTTTTACTGTACTCATAATCTTAATATTTAAACTTAAAAATAAATTTTGAAGTGCAAAATTACATGATGTAAGGATAATAAAATACACTTATTTATTATGCTTTTATTATAAATGCCAGATGCAATAGTAAGATGAATTAAAACATGAGAACAGTTTGCCTTTTTTTACTGTTTGCTGACAAAAATCATAATATTTACCTCCTGCACTTTGGCTAAACCGCAAATGAATAAGAAGGAATGGTAAATTTGTTGGGTTATGCAGAATAAAAAAGCCTTTCAAATATGAAAGGCTTCTTGTACCACGTACGGGATTCGAACCCGTGATTCCTCCGTGAAAGGGAGGCGTCTTAACCCCTTGACCAACGCGGCGTCTTTTAAAGGACGGCAAAGATAATGACCTGAGGTTTTTCAGCCAAATTTTTTAATGATAGTTTGAAAGTATTTTTTATTTGTCAACTCAACAGCACTAAAAGTATATGAAGGATATGTTCTCCACTTCAATAGTTTATGTATCTTAAGCCCCGATTGTTTGCAACATATAATCTGAAACACTTATTTCATGACACAATATATTCTTGCTCTTGACCAGGGCACCACCAGCAGCAGGGCCATTATTTTTGATAAACAGGGTTCTATCGTAAGCATTGCACAAAAAGAATTTAAACAATATTTTCCTCAGCCCGGTTGGGTTGAACATGATGCCAATGAAATATGGAGTTCGCAATTAGGAGTTGCCACAGAAGCAATAGTAAAAGCAGGACTCAGTGTAGAAAACATTGCTGCCATTGGTATTACCAACCAACGGGAAACAACAGTAGTGTGGGAACGAAGCACCGGCAAACCTATTTACAATGCAATCGTTTGGCAAGACAGGAGAACTGCATCCTTCTGCGACGAACTAAAAGCAAAAGGCCATGAAACAATCATCAAACAAAAAACCGGACTGGTCATAGATTCTTATTTCAGCGGCACCAAAATAAAATGGATATTAGATAACGTGCCCGGGGCCAGGGATAAAGCCAACAAGGGAGAACTGGCTTTTGGCACCATCGACACCTGGTTGCTTTGGAACCTTACCAGAGGGCAGGTGCATGCAACAGATGTGAGCAATGCCAGCCGCACCATGTTATGCAATATACATACGCTGCAGTGGGATGCAGCGTTGCAGGAGATATTGGATATACCCGGCAGCATGCTGCCGCAGATACGCAGTAGTAGCGAAGTGTATGGAAGCACTCAAAATATTTTAACCGCTAAAAATATTCCTATTGCAGGTATCGCCGGCGATCAGCAGGCTGCGTTGTTTGGCCAAATGTGCACACAACCGGGCATGGTAAAAAATACTTATGGCACCGGCTGTTTTATGCTGATGAACACCGGCGAAAAACCGGTTTACTCCAATAATAATTTACTCACTACTGTTGCATGGAAAGTAAATGGCATTACGCATTATGCTTTGGAAGGATCTGTTTTTATTGCGGGCGCTGTGGTACAATGGCTAAGGGATGGCCTGGGCATTATCCGGCATTCTGCCGAAGTAGAAACACTGGCGGCAACAGTAAAAAGCAGCGAGGGTGTGTATATGGTACCGGCATTTACGGGCCTGGGCGCTCCGCACTGGAACCCCGATGCAAGGGGAGCTATGTATGGTATTACCCGTGGCACCAATGCAGGCCATATTGCCAGGGCAGCACTGGAAAGTATTGCTTTTCAAACCATGGATGTATTAAAAGCCATGGAAGCAGATGCTGGTATTGCTATTAAAGAACTCAGGGTAGATGGTGGCGCCACTGCCAATGACTTATTAATGCAGTTTCAATCGGATATTTTGAACACACAGGTTTTGCGTCCTACCGTTACCGAAACAACAGCTTTAGGCGCCGCTTATCTTGCAGGACTGGCAGTGGGCTATTGGGAGCATATTGAAGAAATTCACGAACAATGGCAGATAGATAAATTATTTAAACCGGTAATGAGCGAGGATGAAAAAGCGTCATTGACCAAAGGATGGGCAAAAGCTGTAATAGCAACCATTGCCATGACTAAATAAAAATATGAACAGAACGGCTATGCTGCAAATGTTGAATGATGAAGCCCACTGGGATATCATCATTATTGGTGGAGGCGCTACAGGATTAGGCGCAGCAGCAGATGCAGCCACAAGAGGGTACAAAACTTTGCTGCTGGAGCAGGAAGACTTTGCAAAAGCTACCAGCAGCCGCTCTACCAAACTATTGCATGGCGGTGTGCGTTACCTGGCACAGGGCAATTTTAAGCTGGTACTGGATGCACTCAGAGAAAGGGGTATTATTTTAAAAAATGCACCGCATGTGAGCCAACATTTTTCTTTTATTATTCCTGCATACAAATGGTGGGAGAAAATATATTATGGCCTTGGTTTAAAAATGTATGATATGATGGCGGGTAAACTGGGGCTGGGCAATACCAGGATCATTTCTGCAAAAACTGCCACGCAACTATTACCTACCCTTAAGCATGATATACTAAAAGGCGGCATCGTTTACAAAGACGGGCAGTTTGATGATACCCGGCTGGCCATTAATCTTGCTCAAACGGCCGCAGAAAACGGGGCAACCATTTTAAACTATTGCAAAGTAACTGGGTTGATAAAAGAAAATAAAAAAATAAATGGAGTAATACTAACGGATAGCATTAGCCGAAAAGAATACAGGGTTCATGCAGCCATTGTGATTAATGCTACAGGCGTTTTTGTAGACAGCATTTTGGCAATGGATGATCATAACAAACCGGCAATGGTTTCCCCATCACAGGGTGTACATATTGTGCTTGATAAAAAATTCTTTCCGGGCAATGAAGCCATGATGATACCAAAAACTACCGATGGAAGGGTTTTGTTTGCAGTACCCTGGCACAATAAAGTGGTAGTGGGTACAACAGATACACCCATCGCCAATATTTCATTGGAACCTGTGGCGTTGGATACAGAAATAAATTTCATTCTCCATAATATCAATGCTTATCTTAATGTAGTCATTAGCAGAACAGATGTGTTGTCTGTTTTTGCAGGCCTGAGACCATTGGTTAAAATCAAAAGCGTAAACAATACTTCTATAATGCCAAGAGATCATACTATTGTAATGTCGGATAGTGGCCTCATCAGCATCACCGGTGGCAAGTGGACCACTTACCGCAAAATGGCTAAAGATGTAATTGATAAAGCTGTAAATGCCGGTGGATTTATAAAAAAAGAATGTGTAACTCATCAATTAAAAATTCATGGCTGGGTAAATGAAGTAAACCAAAATGACCCCCTGCATTTTTATGGTGCAGATTTGGAACCCTTAAAAAAATTAACCAAAGAAAATCAGGAATGGGATGCGTACCTGCATCCTGCTTTCCCCTACACAAAAGCATGTGTGATATGGGCCGTAAGAAATGAAATGGCTATGACCGTAGAGGATGTATTGGCAAGGCGAACAAGAATGTTATTTTTAGATGCCCGTGCAGCTATTGAATCAGCGCCTGTTGTAGCCCACCTGATGGCCGAAGAAATGATGAAAGATCAGCAATGGATAATTGACCAAACCAATTCCTTTATTACTTTAGCTAAGCGATATTTACTTTAACCCAAAAACAACCAGCATGACTCCATTTATTTCAGAAATGTTAGGAACCTGCCTGTTAATTTTATTAGGCAATGGTGTGGTGGCCAATGTAGTATTAAACAAAACTTATGGCAACAGTGGCGGCTGGATTGTTATTACATTTGGCTGGGCCATTGCAGTATTTGTAGGGGTATACGTTACTGCTGCCGCCAGTGGTGCACATTTAAATCCTGCCATCAGTATCAGCCTTGCTTTTAAAACCGGCGAATGGAGTATGGTGCCTGTGTATATTGCCGGACAAATGCTGGGTGCAATGCTTGGCAGCACATTGGTATGGCTGCATTACCGCCTGCACTACAATGATTCAGAAGATGCCAATTTAAAAATGGCAACATTTTGTACATCTCCTGCCATTAAAAATAATCTTCAAAATTTATTCAATGAATTGCTCGGAACCTTTGTATTGGTATTAGGTGTTTTATTTCTTTCTCAGCCGCAAAATACTTTGGGATCCCTGGATGCTTTGCCTGTAGCATTGCTGGTATTAGGCATCGGTCTTTCGCTGGGAGGAACCACTGGTTATGCCATCAACCCGGCCAGGGATCTTGGCCCGAGAATTATGCATGCTATTTTGCCCATCAAAGGAAAAAGAGACAGCAACTGGAGTTATAGCTGGATACCAATAGTGGGGCCTATTGCAGGAGGTTTGCTGGCTGTGTTATTATTTAATATTTTGCAATAAACAAAACTAACCACTTACAATAAAAGAAGCTGATGGCTTCTCTAATTATAATAATATTAATTGCCTGAAATAAACTTATAAAAGTGTAATGAAGTAATTTGAAAATTTTCAGAATTACTTATCCCAAAACAAATTTATTTTTTTCGCTGCCATGCTTATTAAAACTGAACCAAAGAGACATGGCTGCTGACAGCATAAAATAAATTAAAATAAAATATTTAATCAAAGGATTAAAAGCAGAAATCCCAAACCAATCGCCTGTATATAATAAAATACCTGCTCCCACTGCAGCGCTTATCAATCCCCAAACAAAAGCAAACCGGTTTCCATCCATCAACTCTGTAAAAGCATACACAAATAAAAACACAAATGCGCCATAAATAAACATACCGGGGCTGCCAATAATAGCGATATTACCAAACAGGTAACTCACCAGCAGCAGCAGCATCACAACCTGAAACCATATCCAAACCAAAAAGGAGGTTGAACAGGGAGTATCATATTTTTCAAAATCATACACATCTTCAATTTTGTAAACCGGGTATTTTTCTATCACATCTGCAGGTCGCCATCCGGTGGGCATAAACCAAATGCGAAATTTATCTTTCCGGTTTTTGGTTCGCCAGGCATCCTTAATGAGTAAAGACATGTGCATAAAATTTATCTTGATGGGGTTCCATGTTTTTACCGGCCTGGTAACACCATATACAGCCGGCACCTCTTTTAGCTCTTCCTGAAAAGTGCCAAACATTTTGTCCCAAAAGATAAATATCTGCCCATAGTTTTTATCCATATACTCTGGGTTAATGGCATGATGCACCCGGTGATGAGAGGGCGTAACCATAAATTTTTCCAGGAAACTCATTTTACCAATATGCCTTGTATGATACCAGAACTGTGCAAACAAATGTAACGGCGCCACAACAGCTATTACTTCTTTGGGCACCCCCAATAAAGCAGCAGGTAATAAAAGAATGACAAACAAACGCACAAAAACTGATACACTTTGCCTTAATGCGCAGGCAAGGTTATATTCCTCGCTGCTATGATGTACGATATGACTGTTCCAGAAAAAATTTATGCGGTGATCCAATGCATGAACAACATAACCCGCAAAATCCAATACTATAAAAGCAATTAGATAAGTGAGCCAGGTGGCTTTGATAGTAGTAATGGCCAGGTGATTTACAAGCCACCCGTAACTGATTAATGCAATACTTAACCCCAGCACATCTTTTGTAACATTGGTAACTCCGCTGCTAAGGCTGCTGATCATATCCATATTGCGCACGGTATCAAAACCTTTGCGCCATCCATACCATTTTTCAAATAATACCAGCAATAGAAAAGCTGGCATAGCAATCAATAAAATTTTACCGTAGGCTTCCATAACAATTAATTAATTCAAATTTATTTATATTTATCCAATTTTAAACTAATAAAAAATTAATGTTTGAAAGGTCAAAGGTGAAAAGTGAAAAGAGAAAGGTGAAAGCCTGCCGGTTGGGCAGTGTGAAATCTTTGAAGCACTATTTGAATGTACAAGTAGAAAAAACCTTAAACCTTTAAACGTTAAACCTTTTAAACTTCTTAAACCTCTTAAACTTTTTAAAAACCCAGGTTAACAAATGGCTCAAACAATCATCGTTGGCGGCGGCATTATTGGCTTGTGCAGTGCCTATTATTTACAAAAGGAAGGACATAGTGTAACTATTATAGACAGGGGCGACATTACTGATGGTTGCTCCTTTGGCAATATGGGCTATATGAGTCCGAGCCACTTTGTGCCACTGGCATCGCCCGGCATTATTGCCGAAGGTTTTAAGTATATGCTTAGCAGCAGCAGCCCGTTCTTTATTAAACCTAGGTTGAACCTTGAATTGATGCAGTGGGCCTGGCACTTTTATAAAAACAGCACAGCAGCCCATGTAAAGCGTTCGGCACCACACCTCAACAACATCCTGCAACTAAGCCGCCGGCTGATAGACGATATGCGTGCAGAGCTAGGCGAGGGCTTTGACATGGAAACAAAAGGTTGTTTGATGATGTGCAAACAACCGAAAACGTTGGAACATGAATATCACCTGGCAGATGATGCAGAAAAATTAGGCCTCGTAGTAGAAAGGCTGGATGCTGCAGGAGTGCAGGCACTTGAACCAAATGTAGAAGTGAATGTGGCCGGGGCAGTATTGTTTAAAGATGATTGCCACTTTAACCCCGGCAAACTGATGATCATGCTGAAAAAGTACCTCGAAGAAGAGGGTGTTCAATTTCAGTTGAACAGTACCGTTACGGGATTTGAAAAAACAAACAACAGCGTGAGTGCCGTGCTCACCAACCAGGGCAAAACCAGTTGCGATAACCTTGTGATTGCGGCAGGCAGTTGGATACCGGCGGTGAGCAAAATGCTGGGCATTCATTTATTGTTGCAACCGGGCAAGGGATACAGTTATACTTATGATGATGTAGAAAAAAATATAAAATACCCCGCCATACTTGTAGATGGCAGGTGCGCCATTACTCCATGGGGAAATCGTTTACGCATTGGCGGTACCATGGAACTAAGCGGCATCAACAATAAAGTATTGGTAAATCGTATGCAGGGCATTTACGATTCTGCCAAATCATTTTATCCTGGCCTCCAAATTGATTTTCCTCCAACTGATAAAATATGGAATGGCTTAAGGCCGGTAACACCTGATGGACTGGCATATATTGGCAGAACATCAGAATACGATAATGTGGTTATTGCCGGAGGCCATGCCATGTTGGGCATATCGCAGGGAACAGGCACGGGCCTGATTGTTTCTCAATTAATAGAAAATAAAAAGACTGAAATAGAAATAGAAGCATTTAAATTAAAACGCTTTTGAGCTTACAACACGATCCTGAATAGGATATAATACTCATTTTCAAAAATAACAGATTGGGGGAATGGGTAGATTCATATTTGGAATTTGTTCCATCATACTCCACATAGTATATGATTGGAAAAATAAAAGCATTTGTTGCGGTGAAGTATAAAAAAACCGCATACTATTTCTGTATACGGTTTAAACTTCTTAATAAGAAATTATTAATTTTTTAACTTTATTACCGGCCTTAGTTTATAACCTGCGGCTCCTTCATTTTTTATGGAAAGTGCTGCATCAAAGTCTATCAATAGAGAATCTAAAGTAGTATTTAATCGCCTGTTTATTTTTATTTTCAAACCGCTTTCACTTCCGCTGGGAATGGTGAGTGGGTGAACAACTCCAAAGCTATCTACTACGCTGTTATTATTCCCTAGTATTAATCGGATCTCTTTAACATATCCTGTTGGAACGGGACCATTAGCAATCAAAGTGTCTCTGCCATTTTGATAACTCAGCAGATCATAAATTCCAGCGTTAACAGTGAGCGTTTGCCATCCTTGATCGCCTGTAACAGTTGTGTCATCGCCCATTTTTACTCTTACTTCCCTAATGTCTACATATACAGAATCTAATTCTCCTATTGGGGCATCTGTAAGGTTTACCCTTAAATTAGTAGTGCCATTACCAGATGAATCATCTTTGCTGCAGGCAATAAATCCAAAAATGGTAATGGAAAGTGCAAGAATTAATACGTTTGTCTTTTTCATATTGTGTGTGGTTTGTTTTCTAATTAGAAAATTTCATGCCACACTGTTCCTTTTATAAAAAAGAGTTTGAAGCAATATGGCCAGTATTTAAACGGAGTGCCACAGAGCCATGCTTTTGTTTATATGAATGTAATATTTTTTTAGTATGAAAAATAGGGGAAGCCTGTACAGGATATTATCAATAAAAGTTATTTAAAAAAAAGACCCGCAACTTATTGTAGGTCTGAAAATAATATCATTTTAATCTATTAACCTAATCCCACTTCTTTATGTCTTTCCGGTATCTGCACATCTGCATAACCTTTGCGAATTAATCTTTCTCTAAAGTCCTGCTGCACTTCATACTCGCCGTGCACTAAGAAAAGGGTTTGCACGCTACGTATTTCCTGGCAGCCTAAAAACTGCAGCAGGTCATCATAATCCCCATGAGCACTCATGCTGCGCATTTCTCCGATTTCTGCATTTACTTCATGCTCCTGGCCAAAGATGCTCACTTCGGTTGGTTTTGGTTTATGCACAAGGCGGCCCCCGAGCGACCTGGGTTCGCAATAACCGGTAAGTACAATACTATTGCGGCCGCCTTCAATATTATTACTGATGTGATGTTTTACCCTTCCTGCATCGGCCATGCCACTGGCACTGATAATCACACAGGGATTTTTATAATAGTTCAGCATTTTAGATTCATCCACCGATTTCACCATTTTTAGCCCTTTGAAGCTAAAGGGATCGCTGTCATTTAACAATACTTTTTGTATACGTGCATTAAAATCCTGCGGGTATCTTTTTACAATTTGAGTGGCTTTGATACTTAGCGGGCTGTCTACAAAATATTCAAGATCGGGCAACCTGCCTTCTATTTCCAATTGATTGAGCGCATACAATAATTCCTGTGTGCGGCCCACACTAAATGCGGGCAAAATAAGTTTACCCTTTTTTTTCAAGCATGTTTTTTCTATCCACTCCAGTAACACATCCGGTGTGGGATGATGCTCGTCATGCAAACTATTGCCATAAGTAGATTCCAAAATAATAAAATCGGCTTGCTCAAAAACTGCGGGAGATTTTAAAATAACATCTCTGTACCTGCCCACATCACCGCTAAAAGTAAGCTGCCTGCGTTTATCGTTCTCCGTTATACGTACATGCACACAGGCACTTCCTATGATATGGCCGGCTTCGGTAAAGCAAAATTCTATACCGGGTTCAATGGTAAACCAGGTATCATAATTCACTGTTACAAATTTTTCAGCGGCTACCAAAGCGTCCTCGGTGGTATATAAAGGTTTTAGGTAAGGCATCCCTAATAATGCTCTTCGTTTATTGGCATATTTTGTATCCGATTCCTGTATGCCTGCAGAATCTTCCATTAAAATAGAAGCAAGTTCTTTGGTGGCTGGTGTTGCATAAATCGCTCCCTCGTATCCATCTTTTATCAACTTGGGAATAAGGCCGCAATGGTCGATATGCGCATGCGAAAGAATTAAATAATCCACTTCAGATGGTTCAAAACCCCATTCCATGTTCATCTCCTCTGTTTCTTTGCCCATACCCTGGAACATTCCGCAATCCAATAATATTTTTTTGCCGTTGGCTAATGTAAGCAGGTGCTTGGAACCGGTAACGGTTCTGGCTGCCCCGTGAAATGCTATTTTCATGCCCCCTGCCCCCCTGAAGGGGGAACCTTAATTCGAGATACACCGCTGCATAGGCCAGCGTATATCGAACTAAGCATTTTGATAAAAAGATTCCTATGCAAATCCTATTACTTGAGTTGAACAATTTAAGCCTAATTTTTAAAACAAAAAATGATTTTACTATCAAAATTCTGCTACAGAAAAATACATTTTTTGTTTACCAGCATTTGTTCCCTGTAGCATCATCGTTGCTACGCTCAGTTAAACAGTTGTATTTCTATTTAACTATTATTGAAGCGAATTGATAAAAGCATTTGTATCTTTAAAGAATAACAATTCTATGTTCCCCCAGGGGGTTAGGGGGCTGCTACCGCCATCCACGCCATCATTCCCATCCCTTGTTCTATTGCTCCTTCATCTATATTAAAGGTAGGCGTATGCACACCAATGGTAATCCCTTTGTCTTTATTGCCTGCTCCCAGCCTGAAAAAGCAGGCGGGGATTTTATGTGAGTAATAAGCAAAATCTTCGGCGCCCATGCGCAGTTCTGTTTCAGTTACATTTTGTTCTCCGGCAAAGGCTTCGGCATTTTTTCTGGCGGCTGCACAAAGTGCTTCATTGTTTAAAACAAATGGATAACCCACATCAATATGAATAATGGCTTCGGCGCCCATGGCTGCAACCAATTCAATTGTTTGTTTAGTTATCAGTTCATGTGCCTTAAAACGCCATTCTTCATTCATAGCCCTGAAAGTGCCCATCAGCCTTACTTCGGATGGTATAACATTGGTAGCATTACCGCCCTGGAAAGAAGTGATGGATAAAACGGATGGATTAAAGGGATTATTATTGCGGCTTACAATCTGCTGCAGGCTTACAATAAGATGCGATGCAATTAAAATGGTATCTGCCGTAAACTGTGGTGCCGCTGCATGGCCGCCTTTTGATTTGATTGTAATATAAATTTCATCTGCACTGGCCATTACCATACCTCCACGAAAACTAAATTCTCCCACTTCCAAACCAGGGTGCACATGTAATGCAAATATTTTTTGTGGTGCAGGATTTTCCAACACTCCTTCTTTAATCATATAACTGGCGCCGCCCGGGTTTTTTTCTTCTCCGGGTTGAAAAATTAATTTTACGGTGCCTTCCCAGTTTTCTTTGGTTTCATTCAAAATTTTGGCAGCCCCCAGCAAACAGGTGCTGTGTACATCATGTCCGCAGGCATGCATGATGCCGGGCTTTAAAGATTTATACGGTACATCGTTGGCTTCATTAATTGGCAATGCATCCATATCTGCACGGAGTGCAATAATTTTTGAAGCAGGATTTTTACCTTTGATTAATCCAACAACACCGGTGGTAGCTATTACCTCAAAAGGAATATTCCAGCCTGCCAGCTTTTGCTGAATAAATGCAGATGTTTCAAATTCTTCATAACTCAATTCGGGGTTGGCATGAATTTGACGACGGATGGCTATAAATTCATCTGCATATTCTTTTGCCAGTTTTTTTATTGTCTCAAGCATTTATTATTATTTATTCATGTGAAGTTATACAACAGGGCAATAAAAAAGAGTTTCCTTTTAAGAAACTCTTTTTAAAAATATAATAAATTGTCAGGAATATGTATTTAGTTAGCAAATACCTTACAGCCCATTAGGGGCTAAAGCTTTGTGCAAAAATATTGTTGATGCTATATTTATTTTGGGAAATTGTATTCAAAGTGTTGCTCCTAAGGAGCAATTGGAAACGCTTTTTTTTATTGCTACAAAGCTGATGCTCCTAAGGAGCAAATGCAAGTTGGAGCTTAAGATGCGAACAGAATATAAAATCCTTATAAATTGTTTATTCCCGCTCTTCGTTTATTTCAGGTTTTAGTTCAATATTCAAAGTGTTGCTCCTAAGAAGCAATTGGAAACGCTTTTTTTTATTGCTACAAAGCTGATGCTCCTAAGGAGCAAATGCAAGTTGGAGCTTAAGATGCGAACAGAATATAAAATCCTTATAAATTGTTTATTCCTGCTCTTCGTTTATTTCAGGTTTTAATTCAATATTCAAAGTGGTGCCCCTAAGGAGCAATTGGAAACGCTTTTTTTGGTTGCTACAAAACTGATGCTCCTAAGGAGCAAATGCAAGTTGGAGCTTAAGATGCGAACAGAATATAAAATCCTTATAAATTGTTTATTCCTGCACTTCGTTTATTTCAGGTTTTAGTTCAATATTCAAAGTGTTGCTCCTAAGGAGCAATTGGAAACGCTTTTTTGGGTTGCTACAAAGCTGATGCTCCTAAAGAGCAAATGCAAGTTGGAGATTAAGATGCGAACAGAATATAAAATGCTTATAAATTGTTTATTCCTGCTCTTCGTTTATTTCAGGTTTTAGTTCAATATTCTCTGGTATGAGGTAAATATTTCCCGGCACCATGTTTTGTCTTAACAATTGTTTTTTAAAATTTTCTGCCTCTTCCCTATCTACAAAATTGCCCATTTTAAGTTTGATAAATGGATTTTGGTAAACCATATATACTTTATGTTCGGGATATTGCTGCAATAGTTTAGAACGTAATTGCATAGCCAGGTTGCGGTCGTTGCTGCTCAATACCATTAAACGGTAACCTTTGCCCGAACGGATATTTTTTGCCAGGCCTGCATTATAGGCATACATTTTTTCTCCAAGTATGTCAATCCTTTTATCTTTTTGAATGGTCACATTGGCATAAGTTACTGTATCAGCAGGCACAAAAGCCTGTGCATAGGAACCGCCAGTCAATATTATCATCGTAAGCAATACCAAACCTTTTTTCATGTCACAAATTTAAGATTCTGTATGGGCAATAATCATTCCACTGTTTTTCACAACATTTATTTAACTAAAAGATGTGTTCCTATTCGGTTAGCACCTGCCTGTATAAAAGAATCTATTTCTTCCCTGTTGTTGAAATCTCCTGCAACTTTTATACCCACAGGATTGGCTAAATGTTTTCTCACCAACTTTACCGTATCTTTTTTTGGCAGTGCCGGTGTTGTGCCTGTTGAAAGCGAAAAATAATTTACTGCAGCCGCTCCGTAAATATCACAACATTTTATTAATTCATCGGCTGATAACAAACTGCTTTCTACTACTACTTTTAATACTTTTCCCTTGCCTTGTACGATGGGCAAAATTGTGTTGATCTCCCTGGCAAGATATTGCCAATCCTCATTTTTAAGTGCAGTAATATTAATATTCATATCTAATTCATCTGCCCCATCCACCATGGCCAAAATAATTTCTGCCAGTTTTGCCTCAATGGCACTGTACCCATACGGAAATCCAATCACTGTATTTACTTTTACCAAGGAGCCGGATGTAAACTCTTTTGCTTTTTTTACAAATAATGGAGGCAAACAAACTGCAGCAAAATTATGTTCGATGGCTTCTTTACAAAGTTGTTCTATATCACTAAGTGTGGTGGTTGGTTCTAATAATGTATAATCTATATAAGAGGAGATATCTGAATGCATTTTTAATGAAGTGGTTTATTAGCCAGGGCTTGCGAAGTTAGAAAAGCGATATATTGATTTAGTATTAATATTAATGATGTTTTTATTTTGTTAAGCTTTTTTTTTGACTAGTCGCCCCATGACTTCAGTCCCGGCTGGCTTTCTGCTTTCCTGATTTGAAGAGAATTATCAAAACACTATAAGGTTCCCTCGCCCACCGTCCGACACACAAACACTTATAGCCTGCCTGCCGGTAGGCAGGGTTTTGGGCAACCATTCACTTTTCACCTTTTGTGTCATGTCCTGAAAAAAGTTGACTTTTGACTTTTGACTTTTGACTTTTTACTTTTTACTTTTCAATATCCCGCCTTTGCCCCACCAATATTTTCAATCGGGTGCCAGGTAGTTTTTATTTCCTGGGTGTCCATAATAAAGTAAGGCGATTGTCCCGATTCAGCCTGCCAGTTGGTATCATCATACATGATTACTCTTTTCATATTTAAGGATGCCTTTTCCTGGATCATCTTTTGCATAGCCTCCTCTTTTTCGCAACAAACAATGGCGTTCACATCCATATGATCTGCAAAATAAGGAGCCAGTTCTTCCGGTTTACCGGTAAGCATATTCACTACACCGCCCGGCACATCCGAAGAATTAAGCACTTCAGCAAAAGTGACCAGGCAAAGTGGTTTTGCATAAGACCCCAAAACGATACAGGTATTTCCTCCGGCAATAACGGGCGCAATTACAGACACAAGCCCCAGCAACGAAGTATTTTGGGGTGCAATGATAGATACCACACCTGTTGGTTCGGGCACCGAAAAATTAAAATGAGAAGATGCAACGGGATTTACAGCACTGTACAATTGTTGAAATTTATCACACCATCCAGCATAATAAATTAAACGATCAATAGAGGTTTCCACCTCTGTTACTGCTGCAGCATTGCTCAAAGATTGCTGCTGCAGTTCATCTATAAACTGTGCCTTTCTTCCTTCCAGCATTTCTGCAATGCGATATAAAATTTGTCCCCGGTTAAATGCCGCCCTGCTGCCCCAATCGCCAAATGCAGTCCTGGCAGCCACTACAGCTTCCCTAAAATCTTTTCTCGAGCTAAGGCAAACATTCGCCAGCTTTTCCTTCTTCGCATTTTCTGCAACATAATACCTGCCCGATTCTGTGCGTGGGAATTTTCCGCCGATGTATATTTTGTAGGTTTTCAAAATGGGAAGTCTCGTTGCCATGCTTAAATTATTTAAAAAGTTTTAGAACGTTTAAGGGTTTAACGTTTAACGTTAG
>JBBRFX010000069.1:0-18895 GCA_038241275.1 Chitinophagales bacterium | reverse complement strand
TACAATCATTAGCTCTTTAGTAGTACAAAGAGGCGCTACCATCATAGCCAATGGTACCCCTTGTAATCCGATCGTTTTCACCTCCAGCAAGGCTGCAGGATTAAGAGTAAGAGGAGATTGGGGCGGTTTAACTATTTTGGGCAGAGGACTTACCAACCAGGGAAATAATGTAAACATTGAAGGTATTGGAGCTACTGAGCCAAGAGCTCGTTATGGTGGTAACAACAATGCAGATAACTCAGGTTCTTTAAAATACATTCGTATTGAGTACGCAGGGTTTGCAATTGCAACTGACAATGAATTAAACTCTCTTACGTTTGGTGCTGTTGGTAGTGGTACTACTGTAGATTACATACAGACTTCTTTTGGTAATGATGATGCATTTGAGTGGTTTGGTGGTGCAGTAAATTGTAAGCATTTGGTTGCTTACAGAACCTTGGATGATGATTTTGATACAGACTTCGGTTATAGCGGATTGGTTCAATTTGCTTTAGCTGTAAAAGATCCTGCTGTGGCAGATAATAACACAAGTTCTACATCAGAAGGCTTTGAGTCAGATAATGCAAATCCAACATCTACAGCTACACCAAAAACGAGTGCAAGTTTTTATAATGTTACTCAAATAGGTGCTTTTAGATGTACAAGTAATTCACCTTCTGTTACACAACCTTCAGCAAATGCTTTTAGAAGAGGTGCACGTATTAGAAGAAATAGTGAATTGAAAATCTTCAACAGTATTCTAATGAATAACTGGAGAGGTTTGGTAACTGATGCAGACGTTATTGCAAATGGCTTAGCTAATTTCCAAAATAACATCATTGCAATGGATTTGACTACAGTATGGGTGGCTCCTTATGCCGGTGCTGCTCTGGCTGCTGAGAATGCTGCTACCTCTACTTTTTTAACCGCGGCTTCAAGAACAAATACAGTTCTTACTACTCCATGTGATGTATTGGTAAATGCCTGGAGTTTCACAAATCCTGATTACCGTCCTAATGGTGTTGGCACTGGTGCTGCATTGGCAGGCGCAGATTTAGCTCCTGGTATACAAATTGAAACTTCAATATTTACAGCCAGCCAAACTGCAGATTTCGTGGTAGATATTTTTGAAGGTGGAGTTGGTAATACAAATGGTACTATTACTGTATCAATCCCTGTGCCGTCAGCATGGACGATTACCGTACCGGGTATAACGCTTTCTGCATCACCGCAATCAGGTGTCAATGGTACTTCAGTTCCCATTGGGGTTCCATATTTTAATGGAGATTGGTTATTTAGTTTAGTTGGAAGTAATCTGATAGCCACTTCTAAGGTTGGTGTAATAATTCCTACAGGTGGTTCAACCACTCTTGGCTTTAAAATACAAAGAAAAGCTACCACTCCAAATGGTACAAATCAAAGCTTATCTGTAGGTGTTAGTGGAGGATCTGATAATCTTGCTGACAACAACAGTACTGTACAAGGCTTAGGTGCTAATTAATACAAAACATAATTGTTTAAATCATTAAAAAAATAACAATGAAAGTCTTTAAATTAATAATGCTGTTTTGCATAGGTGCTATTTTTATTGCATCTGATGTATTGGGACAGGCAAACCCATATATAGAGGTGTTGCCTTCCAACTCTGGTGTAGTGTCAGTGGGCGCCACCAATGATTTCTTGGTAGTTGTTGGTAACACTCTTTCAGGAAGTATTGCGGTGTCTAAACTACGTCCGATTGTAACTATACCTGCCAGTGTAAATTTTTTACCAGATGCACAACAAACCGGCTTGCCTGCAGGTTGGACAATCTTGTCTAATACAGGGTCTCAACTTCGTTTATGCAATAGCGGAGATGTTATTCCAGGTTCTGCGGCACGCACGATCATACTCAAAGTGCAAGGGGTTACTATAACTGGTCCTCAGACTTTTACAGGTCAAATAAATTTTGGTAATGGAACTACTTGCGCACCAGGTATTTCTGTATCAGGTAACATTCTTGCAGATGATTTTGCCACGTCTACAATTGAGGTAGTTGCTGCTGCAGCCTGTGCAATTACAGTTTCTGCAAATGCAGGAACCATTGCTTGTAATGGCGGTACTACCACCCTTACAGCAACTGCTTCCGGTGCAACCGGCGCAGTTGAGTACAGCCTAAACGGTGGTGCAT
This sequence comes from Chitinophagales bacterium, assembly GCA_038241275.1. GTDB lineage: Bacteria > Bacteroidota > Bacteroidia > Chitinophagales > Chitinophagaceae > Ferruginibacter. Next base: position 16,746 of record JBBRFX010000069.1, on the reverse strand, counting down.
ACCAGTCGGCAAATACTTTTACAGTAGGCGCTGTAGGTTCTCCTTACACTGTTACTGCTAGAGAAGTTGCTAACACTTCTTGTACGGCCACTTCAACTGCTGTTGTTGTATCACAACCAGCAGTATTTGTTCCAGGTGCATCTGTTTCTGCTCCAATCGCTACAATAGGTGGTACAGGTAGTATCACCGTTACTGGTGGTGTTTCTTATGTTATTGCTTCTGGTACTACCACTAATACAACAGGTGCTGCATCTGGTGTGTTTACTGGTTTATTGGCGGGTACTTATACATTTACTGCTACAAGCGCAGCCGGTTGTACCGGTACTTCTGCTGCTGTAGTATTAAACAACCCTGCCGCTTGTTTCATTACAGGTGTATCTGCCACCGCAGGCACTATTTTATGTAATGCTGGTACAACAACTATTACTGCTGTTGCGGCCCCTGCCGGAACTTACCAGTACAGTTTAAATGGTGGTGCATTCCAGGCCAGCGGAACATTCACTGGCGTAACTGCAGGTTCTTACACAGTTGTTGCAAGAGAAACAGCCAATACTGTTTGTAGCGCTACTTCAACTGCGGTTACTGTAACTGCTCCTGCAGCGCTTTCTGCTACTGCAGCTATTACAACTGCTATTGCTGTTCCAGGTGGCGCAGGTACTATCACTGTAAGTGCAGTGGGTGGTACAGGTGCTAAAACTTTTGTAATCACTTCGGGTACTACCACTAACACAACTGGTGCTGCTTCTGGTGTTTTCACTGGTTTATTGGCTGGTTCTTACACATTTACTGCTACTGATGCAAACGGATGTACAGCAGTAAGTGCAGCTCTTACACTGGCTAACCCAGGTATCGCTTCTGCCGATCCTGCAGTAGGTCAGATGTACTTTACAACAACAACAGGTGCTGCACAAAGTGCAAACAGCCTTATGCTTGCTCCTTCTGCTGCTGTTTACGACATCAACATTCCTTTCTATAACCGTAACCAGTTTAATGTTGTACCTAATGGTACTATCAACTTCACGGTTAATCTTGGTTCTAAACTGGTTCTTAACCCAGGCTTTAACCTGGCTACTGCTCCTTTGAGCGCTTATTTTACCTTTACTCAGTCTGTAGTTAACGGAAACGTTATCATCACTGGTGTTCAGAGTGCTACTATCCCTGCTGATTTTGATAATATCGCTACCTTCAGGGTTAAAGGTGATTCAGCATGCCGTTCTAACGTGGTTTCAAACATTGTTATTACCAACGTATTACAAACATTGGCTGATGATGATCTTCTGAATAACACGTCTACTTTGCAATACACTTTGCCTATCACATTGAGCAAAACTCAGGTGAACGTTACTTGTAACGGTGCTGCAAACGGTATCATCAATGTTACGGTAACTTCTGGTACAAGCGTACTTACAACTGGTCCTGCCGGCTATACTAATACAACAGGTGTAGCTTCCGGAAACAACAACTTCACTTTGAGCAACCTGGCTCCCGGTACTTACACTATCACAGCTTCTGCTACAAGTGATGGCATTCTTGCAGCTTGCAGCCAGACAATCACTGTGATTATTACACAGCCTACTGTATTGACGCTGCCTACTGCCAGCATCAGCAGCACAAATATCATCTGCTTTGGTGCAACAACTGGTACAATCACCGTATCTGCAGCAGGTGGTACTGCTCCTTACACTTACACAATCGCTGGTCCTACAGTAAACACAACTGGTGTTAACAGTGGTATCTTCACTGGCTTAACTGCTGGTTCTTACACGGTAACTGTTACAGACAACAACGGTTGTACAACAACTACTGCAGCCATCGTAATCACTCAGCCTGTAGGCGGAATACCTGATATCTCTTTAGGTAATGATGTTACAGGTAGCTTGTTTGCAACTCCTGGCGTATCTCAAACTATTGTGTACAATGTGGCAGAAATTGGTGGTAACTCAGCAGTGGGAGATACAATAAGAATCAATAAGGTTGCTGGTTTCACAATCAGTTTCAATCCAACATTGTTCACAACTACTGTTGGTGCTACCGTTTACAATCTTGACAACACAAGATGGAAAATTGATAACAGCAACCCTGCTTTTGTTTCTATCATCTTAACTGATCCATTAAATGCATCTAACCCAGGTACTTTACTTTGTAACCAACTGGTAAGAGTAGCCGTTACCTTAACAAGGAACACGTCTGACATCTCTACATTTACGTTGAGTTCTAGGTTAAGAAAAGCAAATGGTGAACTGAACCTGAGCAATAACCTTGCTTCAATTGTTTTTTCTGCAGAGTAAATAATAACAATACAACAAAGGGGTAACCAATCCCCTTTGTTATAAAACTATTTTAAAAATACTATCATGAAAAGTAAAGTAAAAAATAAGAGTATGAGCCTTAAGAGCCTCTTAGCCGCCGGCTTACTGGTAGCTTCGCTCAGCAGCATTGGGCAGGGTAAGTCAGCAGTAATTGCTGATGCCAAACTCGCCCAAATGGAAATAACCGATTTTTCCGGAAACACAGTGGATGCCAATAACCTGCAGACAGACCAGTTGGTAAAATTAAAATTACCCGTAGCATTTGTAAATCATGGCATGGAATTACCTGCCGGCAGTTGCAAAATTAAAGTAGGACTTGGTTCTAAATTTATGGTTGATCCCGGTTTTGATGTTTTAAATTCAGGCCTTGGTAACTATTTCAGATGGACTTCTGTAGAATCAAATGGCCAGGTAGAACTTACAGGTGAGTTGGTAAACAACCTTCCTGCAAACATACAGGCAGCAGATCTTTCTTTTCGCATAAAAGTAAAGGAAGAAGGAAAGGCTGTTGTGACGGCTAATTTTTTAATTACCAACCACGCTACAACCACTGTGTTGAGCGACGAAAATGGTGCAAACAATGTAAGCGCTTTATCGTACCAGGTTGGTAAAAGAGTGCCTGTAGATCCTTCTGTTACAAATGGTAATTTAAAACTTGCAGTGTATCCTAACCCTGCGAGGAATGTTAAAGCTGTAAACATTAGTGTGCTACAGGGCAAGCTGCTGGGTAAATACAAAATCAGCCTGTTTGACTTAGCAGGTAAACTACTGCAGACAAAGGAATTGCAGTTGGACTTTGCCAGCAATTTCACTTATGATTTTGGTAACATTGCTGCAGGAAAATACCTGATTATAGTATTAAATACCAACGGTACAGAATCAAGCGTACTGAAGTTTGAGAAATTTTAAGGGTTAGTAATATTTTTAAGGTTTTTTAATTAGTAAGGACATGCATGATTTTTCATGCATGTCTTTTTTAAATGATTTATATGATCTTCCCGTAAGTATGCCTGGTAAACGTTTATCATGATAAATTGATACAGGACAGATTGGATTATATGTATTAAGGCAAAGAGACATTACATAACATTAAGATAATAGTTTATTAATGCCGGTTGTTAAAAAACATACCCATTATTTTGTAATATCATGCTCCAATAATTTTTTCATTTAAAGCATTACTTCTTTTTAATACTTTATAAAGTTATGCAGGGCATACGAACAGCAGAATTCAAAATACTATTAGACTCTCTAAGCAACCTCAGGCAGGTGGGTACGCCTGTTTTGCCGGAAGATCAGTTTGAAACTGTAGTTGAAAAAGAGAAGGAATTAAAAGAGATATATGCCAATTATAAAACTTCTTTACAACAGGTATCAGAGAACATCCGGCAATTTGAAAATCATAAACATTCCATAAGAAGGTTGATGAAAAAAAGCAGGCATTATTTAAAAGACTTTAAGAAAAACGGTAATGGCCCGGCGTCTGAAGAATAACGAATTCTGTCAGCTCCTTTTTTAAATAATTAGTAATACAACAATAACAATTGCTTAATGCCCAAGCGCACAAAAGCATTTATTTTTACACCTCATCCCGCCCCTATAAAAAGTCACCTCGTCCAGCCCCTATAAAAAGTCACCTCACAACTTATTAATTTTCTAAACTGCATAGTAGATCCCGGTATCCGGGATAAAAATTCTTAAAAGATAAACAGGCCCTTACTGTATGCCTCAGTTTACCAATATTGGTTTAACCTTACTGAATAAAACACAACTATATGAAAAATTTATTTTTTACATCATTACTTATGCTCTCCTTTATATGCAAAGGGCTTGCACAGGCTGTTATTGCAGATCCTGCAGTAAATTTAATGCGGACCAGCACTTTAAATATGCTTCCTTTAAACCCTTTGCAAATCCCAATTGATAGCGTGGTAGAATTAAAAGTGCCTATTATTAATTACAACCTGGTTAATGCGCTTCCGCCGGGAACCTGCAAAATTTTAATCGGTCTTGGATCAAAAATGGTATTAGACCCTGCATTTAATTTAAACACGATAAACACGGGTAATTATTTTCATTGGACAGCCCAATTGTCCGGTGGCCAGATTCAAATCACCGGGGATCTTATAGCAACATTACCCAGAAATTTTGCAGATACCGTTACATTCCAGGTAAAGGGCACAATCCTTGGCAGCTCTACTGTCACCACCAACTTTCTTATTACTAATCATAATACTACTGTTATTTTATCGGACGAAAATGGTGCTAATAATACTACAGCGCTCCTTTACAATATTATAGAACGCCAGGGTGGGCCTCTTCCGGTTAATTTTACTGATCTTACTATACGTAAACAGGAATGTACATTGTTGGCAACTGTATTTACACAAAATGAAATTAATGTAGATAAATATGAATTGGAGATAAGTGCAGATGGCACACATTTTATAACAAAAGCTGTTTTGCCGGCAGCCAATCTTTCGCAATACAGGTTTTTAATTGTGCCGGAGGATAGTTTAAAAAATGCGAACTATTTATTTCTAAGAGTAAAGTCTACCGACCTGGATGGAAGATATCAGTATAGTATGGTGAAAAAAATTACCGGTGGTTGTAACAACAGCAGAGCTGTTTCAGCCAGCATTTTGTTATATCCTAATCCTTTGGCCAGGCAGCAAAAGGAATTATATATCAGATCTGAAGTGAATAATTTTAATGGAAATTATGTTATAAAACTTTACGGTGCCAATGGTCAGTTAATTGACGGAAGTTTAAAGATGCTTAATAATGTAAAGCAATTTAGTTACGATATTCAAAAATTGCCTGCAGGTCAATATTTGATACAATTATCCGCTAATAGTGGAGTTGTATATAAAGGGTTGCGTTTTCAAATATTATAGATGGCGTTCGGTAAATCCGATCAACCAAATCTTTAGAGCAACAACAAGAAGATTTCTTGTATCAATACCGGCCTTTTAAAATGGGTCGGTATTGTTATTTAAGGAATGACTTAATATCAAATGGAATTTCATTTTAGGCCAATGTGAGGAGGCTGAAATTTCATGTAGCTTTTTTGCGGCAGGGTTTGGTAAATGCCGATAGAAATGTATTGGACTAATTTATAAATCAAATAAGTGCGACAGATCAAAAACAATGATAACATTGCTGCGTTTTTTTACCAGCCTTTAGGCAGCAGCCTCCTGCGTTGCGCCAGATAATTTAAATCATACTCTATTTGCTTCTGTCCAAATTCTTTTTTTAATTAGCAAAGGCCATTCATTTTGGTTAGAAGCATTATAAAGATTTGCAGAGTTGGTTTGTAGTGGTGGTCTAATATGCTTTGCTATGGGTTTCTAAATTTGTAATTTTAGTTAGTTAGATTAGAAAGTTAGAACCCAGCTTTCTAAATCCTTAACCTAATGACATTGCCCACAGGGACACCAAGACCTTCAACACCCAATAATGTAAGGATGATATCGGGTATTCTCTTTTTCATAGTTGCTTTTTGCAGCTTTATGCAAATGTGCGTAGCAGAAAAAATACTGAAGAGAATTTACTTTGTCAAGAGACAAAAAAGAAGTTTCTTGCTAATACGAACTACGCTGCTGCGTAAAAAAGGCCGCTTTTAAAAGCGGCCCTGGTTTTTTAGAATTTTGGATCTTGCATATTAAAAAGGTCAGTCATGTTCTTCAGAAATAAAAGTGCCGGTGGCGCTAAAAGTAGTTTCCCACTTTACGCCGTTGCGGTTAAAATGCGCTTTCCACTTACCATCACTGGTTAATTTCCACTCATACACACTGTCGTTCGGATTCCTGGTTCTGAAAGCCGCCAATACAACTGCCGGCACAGCTCCGCTCATACAGGTAATATGATCTTCGTTATGATGGCCGTTATCATCAAAGCTGGCCGAATGGCGCCGGCTGCTGTGGTTAAACTCTACTTGGAATAAACTGCTGTTTCTATGCCACTCCACTTCTGTTGCACCGGCAAATCTTGCTGTAAATGCTGTAACCACAGGCGCAGGAACAGCACTTTGAGGAATTACGTTAATTGCTTCGGCCGGGTTTGAAGCATTTGTTACATCTGCCTTTTTGCATGATGCTAAAAAAAGAAAGGTAAATGCTGCCAATACTGCGAATGTCTTTTTCATGATATACATTTTTTTTGGTTAAAAACGGTTGTTATACATATTGGTAAATGCAGGGGTATGAAATGTAACCACCCATCTTGTTTTTTTTATTATTTATTTAATCATAGCATCAAAGGAACCTGGCAGAGGCCTTATCAGTATATTATGGTTAATTTGGCATTAGTTTTATTTCCGGTTAAAAATTTTATTTTATAAACTGGTTACAAAAGCAACCTCATTATTTACTATTAATTGTGCATTGAATGGATAAAGACAGTATTTACGATGACAGCGGGCTGATGGATATGATTAAAGAGAATGCAACAATGGGTAAAGCAATTAAATTTTTGTACAGCGCTCATTTTGAAAGTTTAAGTGTGCATATACTACAAAATCAGGGAAGCCGGCAGGATGCAGAGGATATTTTCCAGGAAGTGATTGTTGCTTTTATTGAGCTGGTGCAAAGGAACAAATTTCGGGGCGACTCCAGCATAAAAACTTTTTTATTTTCTATTAATAAAAATATGTGGCTAAACGAACTCAAAAGAAGAAACCGGTTGGCAGTTAGGGAAACAAAATTTGAAATGGCCAGGGAACCGGCAGATGCCGGCAGCGGCGATTATATTACCGGAAGGGAAGCTCAGCAGCAGGTACTAACGGTGATGGACAAACTGGGTGATGTATGTAAAAAAATACTACTCGCTTTTTATTATGAAAATCTTTCGATGAAAGAAATAGTGCAAACAATGAATTACGAAAACGAACAGGTGCTTAGAAACAAAAAACATAAATGCCTTAAGAACCTGGAGCAGCTATTAACTGCCAACCCTGCTTTGGCCAAAACCTTAAAATCAGCTTTGCAACATGAGCAATAATTTTACAAAAACCGAAAGGCTTATACAATACATTGATGGCGGAATGAACGACGCTGAAAAAGCATTGTTACAAAAAGAGCTAAAGGCCGATGAAACGATGCAGGCAGAACTGGAAAATCTTTTACTGGCTACAGACATAGTAAAGAAATATGGCTTATCAGCCAGCGTGGCAGGTATACATAAAGAGATGATGGAAGAGATGAACACGCTATCCGTAAAGCAACCGGCCATTGCAAGGCATATGCCCCGGCAGTTGATGAAAATTGCGGCAGGCATTATTGTATTGCTGGGCTTATTTGGCCTTTACCAATACTTTAGTGTATCGGCAAATGGATTGTATACGGAGCATTACAACCAATATACGGCTCCCACATTCCGAGGTGCAGAAACATCATCTTCCATTGAAAAAGCTTATGCCGAAAAAAAATATGATTCCGCAATTGCCCACTTTAAACTGTCAACGGAGGCCTCTGTAAAAGACAATTTTTTTGCCGGGCAGTCATACCTTGTAAAAGAAAATTATGCACAGGCGATTATCTGTTTCAAAAACGCACTGAATAAAAATAACATCAATAACACAAATTTATTATCAGACGATGCCGAATATTATCTTGCGCTTTCCTGTTTAAAAAATAATGACCTGCCACAGGCATTGCCACTGTTTCAAAAAATTCACAACAACAAGGCGCATACTTACAATAATAAAGTAAGCAACTGGTTTTTAAAGAAGCTGCAACTGCTCAACTGGAAACAATAATGGCTGATAATTTATTATTCATTTGGATCTGGTAAAGCAGTTTCTTTTTGATAAACTTTTTTTCTATTAAATCTCCTGACGGAAAAGAATGATGCAGCCAAAACAAATATTGCTGCAAACAGCCAGTAAAAAGGATGGTCGTTATTATTATAAATTGGGGAAGGATCACCCACTAAAATAAGGTTGGCCCAAAAATCAGGCGTTTTAAAACGTGCGTCCACTTTATCACTTTCCAGGTACGCTAGTTTTGCTTTTTGCAGCGCTTCATCTTTGCCCATTCCCTGCTGCAGGTATTTGTGCAACTGTTGCATAATAAAAGCCGTTGCATTATCCTCTGCCTTCCATAAAGAAGTTATTACGCTCTGGCAGCCGGCATAAGAAAACGCCCTGGATAAACTCATGATACCTTCCCCGCTTACCAGGCTACCTTTGCCTGTTTCGCAGGCACTCAAAATTACCAGCGAAGTTTTGGAAAGATTCAGATTAGAAATTTCGGGCTGGTAAAGCCTGTTTTGCATGCCGGTACCATTTTTCCGGGGATAAAAAGCAATGAAAGATTCAACCGGAATGCTGTCGTTTGCATTGGCGTGTGTGGCAAGGTGGATAATTTCGTATTGCTGCGAAAACTTTAAAAAGTTGCTTTTTGTAGCAGCCGTATCTGTAAGTATATTTCCACTGAGTGCTTGTACTTCCGACCCGGATGCACCTAACGGGGTAAAACTATTTTCCGGCAAATTATCTATCGAAGCAAGTGCCTGAGTAAAAGGAGCAAACGCAAGAACCTGGGGATGGCTATTGGTATTTTCCTTTTTAGCCAAAAAGGAAGCTGAGTAATTGTAACTTATTGCAAAGTCTTTGAGCAACCAGTTTCCTGTTGCCGGATTTTCTACAATTTCAAACGGAATATAATGCAGCTCATTGTGAGGTATGATGACCAACTTTTTTTTATTTTTTATAGCAGCATACACCGGCTTTATTAACCGGTTAAATAAAAAATGTGAGATTTCTCCTGCGGCTGTTTTATCATAGCTACCGCTTTGCTCAAGCGCAACCCTTGCAGCAATTATTTTGCTGGTTAAAAAAGAATCTGTTGGTGCTTTACTGAATAGAAAATCGTCCGACGTAATTACAAAGCTAACGAGGTGTTGCTTTGTAAAATAATAACTAAGCAAGGCGGTATTGGCACCGATAAAATTTTCCTGTATTTTTTTAACGGAAAGGGCCTGGTAGTTATATCTCAGTTGGTTGTACCGGGGGTTTTCATTTAGCTTTTCCTGTACCTTGGATAATTTAATTTCAAAATCACTTACTTGTTGCTGTATTTGCTCAAGCCCTGCACTGTTCGTAACTGCAGCAGCCTGTAATGTTAACCTGGCAATATTAACTTTAATATTTCTTTCTTCATGCACCAGATCCTGCGGTATTCCGGTAATCTGCCCAATTTGTAGTTGCTGCCTGTTTGTTTGAAGGATAGAGGCTTTGCTGGCTTCGCTGAATACAAATGCATCGTGCAGGTATTCTTTTTTAGTGGTTATCCCGTAAGCCTGAATAGCCGTTTCAACTGCGCCGGAATAGCTGTCTTCTACATTTTTTTTTAAAAACATCCTTGCTTCATCTGTATCTAAAAAACGCTCTACATATTCTGCCAGCTTAAAGGCAGCTTTGTAGGTATCCATGGCAGCAGAGAGCCTGTCGCTATTTTTTTCTTTTTCGTATAGAAGTTTAAATGCTTCAGCTTTTGCAACCAGTGCTGCAAACAAATTAAAGGAAGAATGCATCCCATTAAACTGGGTAGGATTTTTAAGCATATCTTCTTCAAAAAAATCGGGATCAAATTGTATGATAGACTGCTGGTAATAATTTAGTGCCTTCAGCAAATTGTTTTGCCCGGCCTCAATATCTCCGTAAAATTTTAAAGCCAGCCCCTGTGTAATGTTTTTGCGGGTGCCGTTCATTTTTTTATTCTCGGCAATGGCACTGTCCAGGTAGTATTTAGCAGAATCCGTTTTTTTGAGACTAATGTAAATGCGGGCAAAATCTGTCAACTTAAATTGCTGGTTGTATTGCAGCGGGGCCAAATATTGAAGTGCCCTTGCGTAGTCGCCTTTTTCCAGGTAAATACTGCCGATATTGTGTAAAACAGATGGCCTGGTGGCCGTTTTAAGTGGCAGCAGGCTTTCATAAATATCCATTGCCTTATCATATTCCTTCAGCTTAAAATATGCAGCACCCAAATTTGTTTTGTACTGCACCAAAAAATCGGTGTAGCCATCAGCCACAGGATTTAACAGGCTGATTGATTTATTAAAGTAGTTGATGCTTTGCCTGTAATTGCCAGACTGGTAATACAATGCACCCATTTTATTATACAACCGTTCTTCCTCTGGCAAACGCTTATATTGATTGACTATTTTTTCTGCCTGTTTAAAAAAAAATAAAGCAGAGTCGTAGTTGCCAACGGTATAGTAAGAAGCGCCTGCAAAAAGATTTGGCTGAAAAAATAAAGAGTCTGGCAATAATGAGGCAACCTGTTTAAAACTGTTTGCCTTTAAAAAGTTATTGATCGCTGCAGAATCGTGATTGTTTGCCTGGTAAAGGATACCTGTTTTTGTATAACATTCAACCAATAGATTTTCATTCTCCTTTTTCTGCAGTAGCAGCGTAATTACTTTTTGATAGTTTACCAGGGCCAGGCTGTCGGTGCGGCTGGTTGGATTGTCGGTGTTGTAATAGCTTTCTGCCTGCCGGTAAAATTCAGTATAATAAGATGGAATATTCTGCTGCTGGCCGCAAAGCAACAACATACCCGAAAAAAACAAACATATAACGCTGAAAGTTCTGTTCATTATAAACACTTGCCTTCAAAGATAGCAATTGTTTACCCTACTATTTTGTTAGCTGGCTATTGGCTGAGGATTACTATACAGGGTGGTCTTCTTCCCTTGCCTGTGCGGGCAGTCTCTGTAATATTTCCTGCAGTAAAACCCTGGATGGGTGTATTGTTGCTGTTATTAAAACTGTTTACTATTGTGCCGTTTCGCCCATTTAGTAAATCCCAAACCTGTTGGGTTATGTCGCTCAGTTTATTAAAATAGAATACTCTAATTTTTGTTTTATTTCCGCCCTTTCCGCTGCGGTCATTTATACGAAAATTAAGTGTAAAATCTTTACTCACACCATTTACAGGTGACGAGCCAAAGGTTCCGTTCCTTACCGTTTGGGCTAAATTTATTTTTGCGTTGGCCACATTTACGGCACATCCGCCGCTGTTGCAACCCCCGCCTTCATCAAACAAAGATCCATTGTTTATGCCAGGCATAGCATTGGCAATAGCAGCATTGTAAACGGGATTAACAATAGAATCGTTTGAATTTATTTTGTACAACCCGTCCAGGAAATTGATGCCGGATATGGCTATCAGTGTTGAATCTTTTATGCTTCCATCTGAACTGCTGAAAAATACCCGGTAATTTATACCAGTTTCGCTTTCATGAATATTGATATTACCATTTACAGGATTGATATCTAACCCCTCGGGGAAAGAGGTGTACAAGCCATTCTTTGCCGTAACCGGGCTTACCACCTGTAGCTCGTTTACTTCACCCAGCGGGTATAAAACAGCCTCCGAATAAGCAAGTTTATAATTTGTGGGATTAACGGATGGATTGTTATCCTTTTTGCAGCCACAGAAAAAAATACCCGTTGTAGAAGCAAGTAAAAATAACCTGGAAAGTTTTGTGATATTTATCATGATTACTGAATTCATGTATTAATTGGTAAAAGCTAACTATAAAAATGTAACCAACTATTTTCTTTTTTAAAAACAGTCCGGAACCATTAAAATGTAAGCAATTTTGGTTTGTATAACATAAAGATAGTGATGGATGCCTGCTACAAACTTAGGGAATTTATTGCTGGATATAGCCTATCCTTTAGAGCAAACGCAGGTAACGGGTTATATTTAACATTTGTATATTTTAAGTTTTTAATACCATGAGCGGGAGAAGTTTTCTGCATCAGGAATAGCTATTTCTGGCGAAGATGTTGCACGAGTATAAAATATTAGAACATATTTTTTAAATTGCCATAATAGTAGATAGAAAGGAAGTTAAATTAGATGGCCGCACTCACAAATGCGGTCTGTAAGGCACTTTTTTATTGTCCTATTTTGTCTCATTAGGGTTTCTCAGCAGGTATTTAATGGCTGTAAGAAAAAAATTGCGAAAAGCCCAGCCTGGTCAATGTTAACAACGTCCTGTAATGCTTTAAAAAAACCTTGTTGAATGCAACTTTCATTTGAGCCATGTTACAGTTATTTCAATGACCGCTTGAATTCTTGTATATGAAACTTGGCATGTAAAAGACGCCGGCTTTTCGGATTAGCACATTACGGAATTTTTATATTTTTGTTTAACTTCTTTATTTAAATGCCCAATTGGAAATTTGCCGATCTTATTAAAGAACCACTAACTTTTGGTTTAGTATTTATCAGCTATATTTTATAAACGGTGTTAGCCCTCCATTATAATTTTCATATTTGTTCTATTGATAAAAATTCTTGCAGGCGGGCGCAATGATCAACTAAAAATTCTTCAATTTCTTCATTAAATTCCTGGTTAATTTGCAGCCGGTTTATTGTTAAATGAATAGCTATTGTTCCGGGTTCCTGATGAACCCCGGTTGTGATTGTCCAGCATAGTGCATTAGGACACTCTAACAGCGCAAAGCGAATCCCTCCTTTTATTTTGCTGCGAGACAAAGTAAATTCTCCCCAAATACCACCAATATTTGATACTTCCTCACCCGGGGCATCCAAATTAAAAAGCTGGGTACTTATTTCGCCGAGATTATTTAGTTCTAAAGATTTCTGTATTTGATCTTCGGTTGTTTTTATTTTAATAATCCTGAAATATTCCATAAATGAGATTCTTATTTATAAAAATTAAGTGGTTACTTTTTTTGTTATTCATAATTATTCTTCTGTTACTTCAAAAGTGATTGGTTGACGTCTATACGCATTTACAGGGCGGCCATTTTGCTGAGCAGGTATCCATTTTGGTCCGTTTTTTATTATCCTGATTACTTCTTTTTCCATTCCATATCCATGATTAGTTTCTGCTTGAATATCTCTAATCTTTCCATCTTTTGCTACAATGAAACGGACAATCACATGGTATTTACCGGCAGGTGCTTTTTTCCTGACCGGAACATCTGCTCTTAAGTTATTCTGCAAATATGATATCCAGTCATTTCGTCCTCCGGGGAATTCAGCCTCACTCTCCACTTTCTCAAATACTTTTCCATCAATTTCTTTAGCATTCTTTTGAATAGGATTTGTATCAGGCTGATTCGTGGTTTGGGAAAATGTTCCCGCCGTAATAAGAGTTGAAAAAAAAGTAAGCAAAAATAATTTACACATAAGGTATATTTAAAGATTAGAGTTTACTATAAGGTTGTTGCTAAAGGGAGTTTGTTGTGAAAAAGAAATAGCCGCTCACCAAATATACACACAATGTTAATAGCTAAAATATAGGTTAGTAATTATGTATAGAAAGCCAGGAAATTTATGAAAGGAATCAACCGCCATCAAACTTATTTTGCCACGCCTGAGAACCAGGTAGCCACAGATAAATCTGTATGGTTAATTCTCGCCTGACTGGCTGGGCAGGGATGCTCTTATTGATAAGCCCGGTCAGCTTTATAACCCTAACAACGGCCTAAAAAAAATCAGCTCAAAACAAACAATATTTTGAGCTGATTAATAAACGAAATTGATTAATATTCCTTTCAGTTATTCAATTAATAGCTTTAGGTTTTTAACTTCATCTCCATTGAGTATTCTTACAATATACCATCCCTTTGCTAAACCTTTTGTTTGAATCTCGTTATTGTAACTGCTCAATTGGCTGCTATAGACTTTTTGTCCATGTGTGGATAGTATCTCGATGGTAACCGGCAGCGTCGTACTATTTGGCAATGTAATTGTAAAACGTCCATTCGCTGCAGGGTTGGGGAATAGCATTAATTGATTCTCAATATTTGCCTGTTTCAATACAGGTATACAAGTTGTTAATGCATTTGCTTTATTGCTCCATACTGATGTTCCTGCTGTGTTGTAGGAACGCACTATGTAGTAATATCGTTTGTTTCTTTGTAAATTAATATTCCTGTAAGTTCTGATATTAACGCCAACTTTTGTCACCAGGCTATAAGTACCATTTAAACTGGTAGCTCTTCTTATTTCAAAACCAGTTTCATTATTAGAATCATCAGTCCAGTTCAACGTTATTTCTTTACACCCGGTTGATGTTGCTGTAAGATTGGTTGGGGATGAAGGAACTACAGGCGGAGGAGCCACTGTGGAAGCATTAGCAACGTTACTCCATGCGGAGGTTGTATTATTAGAGCCGGTTGCCTGTACCCTGTAATAATAAACAGTTGAATAAGCCAGGCCGGTATTGCTGTAAGAACTGCTATTGGCAGCTAATGTAGCAATCGTTACAAAACTATTACCGGGTGCAGGTGACCTTTGCAAAACGTAACCGGTTTCATTGCCGGCATTATCTGTCCAGCCAAGATTAATGGTAGTGCCGGTAGCTGTTGCTGTTAGTGCTGTGGGTGCTGCTGGTGCAACTGGTGGAGGAACTGCACTTTGAATAAGTCTTGCTGTGGCACCACCTGTTACAAAAACGCTGTTGTCTGTTCCAAAATCCAAATTATAAGCGTAACTGCCAAATGTGGTAGCCAGCCATGCGGAAGTTCCATCACTATTTACTTTGCAAACTGCCATTTGACCTGGATAAGGCGTACTTGCAGCAAGATATGCCGCATTAGCTCCATCAAGTCTCATTTGTGAATGCATCATTAAAGCAGTGCCGGGGCCATCTGCATCAAGATTTTGCCACAGTAAATTACCCAGTTCATTAAATTTCATAAATACAGCACCTGGGGTACCTGAATTAGGAAAGCCGCTGATCACAGGGTTATTATCAGAACCCACTTCCACCCTGAATGCAGTGATGGTATTTAGTTTTTCCCAAATCAATACAGCTGCCGGTGATAATTTTTTAAGATAGCTGCCTGCATTAGTGGCCACATATTCGCCGTGTACCAGGTAGGTATTGCCAAAAGCATCGCCTGAAGCATCGCCAACAGTAAGGCTCTTTATGCCCGTTAAGGCCCATATGCTATTTCCATTCAGGTCAATTTTAGCGTATCCGTTAATACCGGTACCCCTGCAAATGATCAGCAATTGCTGATCGGGTGTGAATTTAAAGTTGACCGGTGCACCAATACCGGCATTATCAAAATATGACCACAAGGCAGTTCCGGAAGCGTTGAACTTTTTTACTTTGGTAACAATGCCAGTACCTCTATAGCCCAGCCCAAGTACATAAATATTATTGGATGCATCTACCAAACATTTTACAGTGGATGACCCTTCAAAGGATGATTCATAAACCTTTCTCCACAGCAAGGTACCACTGGCATTAAACTTCATTAAAACACTGGCAGCATTCACCGGGTTGGAATAACCTGAGCGAATGGTTCCTGATACCAGGATATTTCCATCATGATCTGTTGCTACCCATGTTGCTACTTCATGTCTTGTTAGGTCTGTATTATCATAAGCCACCTCCCAAATGATATTACCGGCTGCATCTCTTTTTGTAAGGGTGATGTCTCCTCCGGCACCATAGCTCCAGTTAGCTGTATATACATTATTCAAATTGTCGGAAGCTACAGCTACTCCTCCGGGATAATTAACCCAATTAACCGATACCTGGGCATAGGTTTGCACACTGATGATTACCAGTAAGGCAATTAAAATTTTTTTCATAATAGTATATTTTATTCATTGTTAATATTGTGAGGAAATAAATATTCGATCAATTGCTCCATTTCGCTTCACTTCTACAGTTAATAGCATACTAAATATGGTTAACCCCATTTTTCATCTTTTACTAATACAAATTTATTACAGCAGCAATTTTGATACGGTGACCAAAGTCACCGCATTAAAATAATTCTATACTATCATAATGCTGTTTAACTTTTTTATGGCTCTCCAGTTTCTTTATCACCCGGCTTATCACTTCCCTTGATGAACCCAAATCATTTGCTATTTCTTTGTGAGAAATCTTAACTGGATTTTTACCGGTGATTGAAATTTTTTCTTTTAAATAATCCAACAGGCGCTTGTCAAGCTTGTCGAAAAGCAGGTGATGGATGGTATCAATCATTTCAGTGTATCGCAAGTCGTATTGCTGGTAGAACAATTGATTGATGACCGGGTGTTCTAAAATCCATTGGCGTAGTTTATCAGCCGGAATAAGCAGGGCGCTTGTCTTTTCTTTTGTTATAGCAAAAATTCTGCTTCTTTCCCTTTTTAGGCAGGCAGAAAATGACATGATACAACTCTCTCCCGGCTGAATATAATAGAGCAATAATTCCTTACTTTTTTCAGCGGTAAAAACCTTTACCAAACCACTCAGAACTATGGGTACAACTTTTACATATTGGCCTTCTCTTATGATCTCTGTATTGGGAGGAAACTCATTAATAACAGATGCTTCCAAAATTATATTCATTAACTCACTGCCATATAGTTTAGACAGCTTTTCTATTGCCAGGCTATTCTTCATTATTTAAAATTAAACTGTATATTATTTTACCAAA